>CALJIU010000045.1 GCA_937974055.1 uncultured Neomegalonema sp.
GCGACCGTCGAGGCGATGATTGCGCTGGGGGCAGAGCGTCAGCGCATCCATGCCGGGATCGGGCCGTGCATCACGCAGACGAATTATCAGGTGGACGGGGCCTATCGGGACCGGTTCCTCGCCGAGGATGCAGGCAACGCCGCGCATTTCCGCCCCGACCCGGAAGCGACGGACCGCTTTCGCTTCGACCTGCCCGGTTACTGTCAGGCGGTGTTGAAGGCCTATGGCGTGCGCCATTCAACCTTTTGCGGAATTTGCACCTATGCCGACGAGGAGCGTTTCTATTCCAACCGCCGCGCGCTGCATAAGGGCGAGGGCGATTACGGGCGGGGGCTGTCGGCGATTGTTTTGAAGTAAGGAAACACGGCGTATTTTACTCGAATTTTTTACGTAAGGTTGGTTTCGCTGCTCGGTAAAAGTGCAGGTAGCAACGAATTACTCAACTCGTTGTCCTATCCCTAGGAAATAATCTCTTGGGGAAGGAATTCTAATAATGATGAAACTGTTCTTCAGCTTCAAGGGGCGCATTGGGCGCCTTTCGTTCTTCATCGGCTCGATTGCCGTCGTGATTGCCAGCGCCGTGATCGGCGGGGTCGTCGGTGGGGTAATGGGGGCTTCGAGGGCCGCTGAATTCGGATCGACGACCGATATCGCCGCACTTCAGGCGGAGGCCGCGATGGGGGCCGTGATCGTCGGTGCCGTGGTCGGGCTGCTGTCGCTTTGGCCGTGTCTTGCGCTGGTGGTCAAGCGGTTGCACGACCTTGGGCGTTCGGGTTGGACGGTGCTGTGGATGATCCTCGCGAATACCGCCGTGACCATCGTTGCTGCGATTGCCACCGCCTTGTCACCCGCCGCCGGGATGGTGGGGGGCGTCCTCATCATCGGCATGCTGTTGGCATGGAACGTCTACCTGCTGTTCTTCAAGGGGACGAGCGGGCGCAACGAATACGGAATGCCGCCATCGGGCTTCACGGGCAGCGATGCCGGTGAATACGATCAGGTCTTCGCCTGAGCCACGACGATTACGCCTCGAAGCCCCGGATCGTCATTCGGGGCTTCGTTGCATTATACCATCGGCGGCAATCGCTGACCGTTTTCACTTTTCCACTCTGCTCCGGGCGAAGACCCGGAGCCTAGCAGGACCGCGCTCCGCCTATCAGGGTTCCGGGTCTGCGCCCGGAACAGAACGGTCAGTGATCGCCGCCATCGGTATTACCCCGCCTTCTTCACCAACCGCTGCGCATGTAGCACTGGTTCGGTGTAGCCGGACGGCTGTTCACGGCCTTTGAAGACCAGATCGCAGGCGGCCTTGAAGGCCACGCCGTCGAAGCCGGGGGCCATCTTTTCGTAGGCGGCGTCGCCTGCGTTTTGGGCGTCGACTTTTTTGGCCATGCGCTTCATCACGTCCATCACCTGATCTTCGGTGACAATATCGTGGTGCAGCCAGTTGGCGATGTGCTGAGCGGAGATGCGCAGGGTGGCGCGGTCTTCCATCAGGCCGACATCGTGGATGTCGGGCACCTTCGAGCAGCCGACGCCTTGATCGATCCACCGAACGACGTAGCCGAGGATGCCTTGGGCATTGTTCTCCAACTCCGCCGTGACGTCGTCTTCGGGCCAGTTCGTATCCTCGGCCAGCGGGATGGTTAGCAAGCCGTCGAGCGTCGCGCGGGGGCCGGCCTTGGCCAGTTCCTCCTGCACCGCTGATACGTCGACCTTGTGGTAATGCGTGGCGTGCAGCGTGGCCGCCGTGGGCGAGGGCACCCACGCGGTGTTCGCGCCCGCCTTCGGGTGGCCGATCTTCTGTTCCAGCATGTCGGCCATCAGGTCGGGCATGGCCCACATACCCTTGCCGATCTGCGCGCGCTCGCGCAATCCGCAGGCGATGCCGATATCGACGTTCCAATCCTCGTAGGCCGCGATCCATTCGGAGCCTTTCATCTGGGCCTTGCGGATCATGGGACCGGCCTCCATCGAGGTGTGCATCTCGTCGCCGGTGCGGTCGAGGAAGCCGGTATTGATGAAGGCGACCCGGTGCTGCGCCGCCCGGATACATTCTTTGAGGTTGACGGAGGTGCGGCGCTCCTCGTCCATGATGCCGATCTTGATGGTGTGGCGCTCCATGTCGAGGATGTCCTCGACGCGGGCGAAGATCTCGTCGGCGAAGGCGACCTCGGCGGGGCCGTGCATCTTGGGCTTGACGACGTACATGCTGCCGGTGCGCGAGTTGCGGATGGTGCCCTTGGGCTTGTCGGCGCGGATGTCGTGCAGGGCGATCAGGGCGGTAATGGCTGCGTCCATCAGCCCCTCGTAGACCTCGTTGCCGTCGCGGTCGAGGATGGCGGGGTTGGTCATCAGGTGGCCGACATTGCGCACCAGCATCAGCGAGCGGCCATGCAGGGCGATCTCGCCGCCCGATGCGCTGGTGTAGTCGCGGTCGGGGTTGAGCGCGCGGATGACGGTCTTGCCGCCTTTCTGGAGTTCGGTGGACAGGTCGCCCTTCATCAGACCCAGCCAGTTGCGATAGGCGAGGGTCTTGTCCTCGGCATCGACGCAGGCGACGGAATCCTCGCAATCCATGATGGTGGTGAGCGCCGCTTCGAGCAGCACGTCGGCGATTCCGGCGGCGTCGCGCTTGCCGATGCGGTTTTCGCGGTCGATGGTCAGTTCGATATGGATGCCGTTATTGCGCAGCAGGATAGCAGTCGGGTTCGTGCGGTCGCCGCGATAGGCGACGAAGGCGTCCTCGTCCTGCAAGCGGATGGTGCGCCCATCCTCGGTCTCGACGCGCAGTTTGCCGTCGGTGATCTGAAAACCCGCCCGCGCGGCCCAGCCGCTGCCGTTCAGAGGGGCAACGTCGTCGAGAAAGCCCATCGCCCAGTCGACCACGCGGTCGCCGCGATCGACGCTGTAGCCGCCTTCGGGGGGCAGGTCGCCCATCGCATCGGTGCCGTAGAGGGCGTCGTAGAGGCTGCCCCAGCGGGCATTGGCGGCGTTGAGCGCGTAGCGGGCATTGGTGATCGGCACCACGAGCTGCGGCCCGGCGGTCATGGCGATTTCGTAATCGACGCCGCGTGTCTCGATCTCGAAATCATCGCCTTCGGGGGCGAGATAGCCGATTTCGGTGAGAAACGCACGGTAAGCCGCCGGATCGCCCGCGCCGTTTTGACGGTGCCAGTCGTCGATCTGGCCCTGAAGGTCCGCCCGTTTCTTCAGCAGATTGCGGTTCTTTGCCGTCAGGCTGCCGAGCAGGGCCGCGAAGCCAACCCAGAAGGTATTGCTCTCCACGCCGGTGCCGGGCAGGGCCTCGTTCTGGATGAAATCGTAGAGGCCGCGTTCGACCTGCAAACCCTGCGTTTCGACCCGATCCGTCATGTAGCGCTCCATTCACGAAATAATCTTTCGCAGGGGAGGGATACACGAGATTCCGGGCGGGTCAATGCGGCTTGAGCATCATCATGCACATGAGTCGAACAGTTCCGCGATCTTCTCACTGACAAACAAGAAAAAGCGCCGCAGATGTGACTGCGGCGCTTTCGGTCATTGCAACAGGGCGTCGCCCGTATTCTTAGTTCTGCGCTAACCCGTTATAAGTAATCGTCGCACGCTCCACACCGAATGCAGCGCCAAGACCTTCGCCTTTCGTCAGGCTGACGGGCTGTAGCGCGATGGATTCGTCACCGCCCCCGACCAGTGCTTTCGCGCCAATGCTGTACCCTAACGCGACATCGGCGGATGCACCACCATAGGTGCCTGCGAGCACGCCATGCTTGTCAAAGCTGGACGGGGCTAATACGGCCCAGCGAAGCTCTTGCTCCTCCGTTGCGCTGAGGTCGAGGCCGTATTTCGTGACCGTCATCTCATAGGATTCATCCTTGCCGTCTTCGGCGGCGTCGAAGATGCAGCTATAGGTCTGCTCGCTGACGAGGATGAGGTTGCTACCGTCTGTCATCTCGCATGTCAGATACCCCAGTTGCAGCCGTCCGTCGCTTTGCTCGGCGTCATTGGCGGCAAAGGCGGTGGGGGCGGCGAGAGCCGTAGCGAGGGCTGCGGACAGAATAATCGGTTTCATAGGTTTGTCTTTCCGTTGTTTCAGACGGGGGAGTAACCACCCGATGACGCAACAAGTTCCCGAATTTTTTAATTTGATCTATCTTTCAAATCATTTCAGATGATGTGAGGCTTTTGCCCGTATTTACGCCTTATTTTCAAAGGGTCGCGCGGCGTGGTGGTGATCGTTTTATCTGACTGTGTACGGACAATCTGCGCGCCGAAGGATGAAGAAGCGGGGGGTATGATGACACAGCCAGTCGAGACGAGCGCGGCGTTCGACACGTTGCTGACGGAGTTGCGGCGCGTGCATGAGGACCACCCCGACACGCGCGCTTTCTGCCCTTTTCCGACCGACCTGACGCCGCAAGCGATGCAGCCGTGCCACCGCCCCTGCGCCGAGTTCATGGCGGGTGAACCCATGATGGAAGCGGGGGGCTATACCGTGCTGCGCGATACCCTGCTTGCCGCGTCGCCCGATGCACTGTGGCGCGAAACCTATGCCGGTACGAATATCGGGCAGGAGTTCATGGATCGGTTCGGATGTTACTGCATCATCGGAGCGGGGGGACAGTGGTCCAGCGCGTCGATGAGCGCGTATATGGTCTATATGCCCGCCGGGTTCTGGTACACGTGGCATCACCATCCGGCGGAGGAGATTTATCTGGTGGTAGCGGGGGAGGGAGAGTTCCTGCGTCATGGGATGGCGTCCGAGAGGCTTGGTCCCGGCGGGGCCGTGCTGCACGGGAGTAATCAGCCCCATGCCCTGCGCACCCATGATCAACCGATCATCGCTTATGTCATCTGGCGCAACAATCTGGGCATCAAGCCCGTACTGACCCCGCCGGAAATGCTGGTATAATCACCCCTCCAGCACCAGCGCCGCCAGTTTGATCCGCTGAATCTTTCCCGATGGTCCCTTTGGCAGTTCGGGGAACACATGCACGCGGTCGGGAGCTTTGAACTTGCCGATGCGTTCGACGCAGACGGCGATCAGCACATCTTCGGTCGCCTGTGAGCCGTCGGTCAACATCACCCCCGCCTCGATCCGCTGGCCGTAGCGGTCGCAGGGGCAGGCGAAGGCGGCGGCCTCGATCACGTCGGGATGGGTGTAGAGCGCCTCGTCCACCTCGCGCGGGGCGATGTTCTCGCCGCCCTTGATGATCAGCTCCTTGAGCCGCCCGGTGATGGTGACGTAGCCATCGGCATCCATGCGGCCCAGATCACCCGTGCGGAGCCAGCCGTCGGGGGTCAGCGCCTCCGCCGTGGCGTCGGGGTTGTTGCGATAGCAGCGCATGACGTTTGGGCCGCGCACCAGCACCTCGCCCTCGGTGCCGCGTGTGCATTCCACCTGTGCCTTGTCCGCGATCATCACCTCGTTACCGACCGCCACGCCGGGCGAGCCGACCTTGCGGGTGCCGGGGGGAAGGGGATTGGAGAGGATTTGTGCCGCCGTTTCGGTCAGGCCCATCGTCTCGATGATCGGCACGCCGAACCGCGTCTCGAACGCCGTTTGTACATCTGGCGACAGGGGGGCGGAGGCGGAGCGCCCGAAGCGGAGCGACGGGATTGGCTCGAATGGCGTCTCGTCGTGGAGGAGGTAGGAAATCTGCGTCGGCACCACCGAGAACCACGTCGCGCCATGCTCGCGGATCAGGGGCCAGAACCGCTGGACCGAGAATTTCGGCGGCAGGACGACTGACCCGCCGGAGACGAGCGGCCCCATGATCGTCACGCACAGACCATTGATATGGTAGAGCGGCAGGGTGCAGAGCGCGCGGTCCTTGGGGGTAAGGGCATGTGCGGCGGCGGGATTTTCGCCCCCCGCGAGCAATGCCCGATGCGTCAGCGTCACGCCCTTGGGCCGCCCGGTCGTGCCGGAGGTGTACATCAACAGCGCGTCGGTTTCGGCTCCGACTCGCTGCCCCGCGTTAGATGCGGAGCCTTCTTCGGGCGAGACAGGCTCCGCATCGAGGGCGGGGCAGGCGTTCGCATTCACCACCCGCGCCTGCGACCCCGATTGCGCCAGCGCCTCGCGCAGTAACGGCTCGGTTTCATCGGTGACGAAGACGAGGCGCGCGTCGGAATGGTCGAGTACGTAGGCGATGATATCCCGCCCTGCCACGAGATTGATGGCGGTGGCCAAATATCCGCCGCGCAGGATGCCAAGGATGCACAGGGCCGATTGCGGACTGTTGGGCATCGCCCATGCCACGCTGTCGCCGGGTTTTATGTCTTGGGCGGCAAGCCAACCGGCAAGGGCATCGGCACGGGCGGCGACCTGTGCGTAGGACAGTGCCGTGCCTTCGGGCGCGAGCAGGAAGGGCGCGTCGGGTGTCTCGCCCGCCCGCCTGGTCAGCATATCGCCGACGGACGCACTCATCGGCCAGCGGCCTGCCAATAATCGCCGAAGATATCGTCCAGCGATGGTTCGTTTGGCGCAATGGTGCGGACCACCTTGGTCACGTTCATAAAATGCGTGTAGTTCAGATTGTCGTCGATGGAATTACCGCCCCATGAGCCGCAGCCCATCGATAGCGAGAATGGCATCCCGTTATCGAACGAGCCACCCGTGGCGAAGCAATGCGCCTGATTGACGATCACGCGGCAGGTCGGCAGCGTCTCGCCCAAGCCGCGTGCGCGTGCATCGTCGGTGGAGTGAAGGCCAACGGAGTGGCCCGCGCCCTGATGCGCCAGCACGGTGGCGGTGACCTCGCGCGCATGGTCGAAATCGCGGGCGGCGTAGATGGTGGTGATCAACGAGAGTTTTTCGCCGGATTCAGGGTGGGCGGGGCCGATGCCGTCGCCTTCGATCAGCACGAAACGCGCGGTTTCGGGTTCAGGAACCGTCACCCCGGCGGCGGATAGCATGTCAGGCAAGTCGCGGGCGATCATGTGTCGGTTCAGCCCGCCGCCGCCGAAAAGCGCGTCCTTCAAAGTGGCCGCATCGCCCCCGGTCAGTAAGCGCCCCCCCGCCGCGTGCATCTCGCGCAGGAAATCGTCACGGATGGCATTGACCACCACCAGCGCATTTTCGGAAGAGCAGGAGGTCGAATTGTCGAAGGTCTTGGAGGCGGCAATCTTGCGGGCCGCATGGCCGAGATCCGCCGTTTCGTCCACGATCACCGTCACGTTGCCCGCCCCGACGCCCAGCGCGGGCGTGCCGGAGGAATAGGCCCGGCGCACGTTATCTTGGCTGCCGGTCACGACCAGCAGGTCGCAGGTTTCCATCAATGCTTGCGTCTTGGCCTTGGAAGACGGCGCGGGGACCATCTGCACGAGGTCGGGGTCCGCGCCGATCTTGGCGAATTCGGCGTGGATGTAGCCGATCAGCTTTTCGCAGACGGCGTTGCCCTTGGGCGAGGGGGATAAGACGATGGCGTTGCCGCATTTCAGCGCGTTGATCGCATTGTTGGTCGGCGTGGCCACGGGGTTGGTCGAGGGAACGACCGCGCCGACGACGCCCTTGGGCCGCGCGATTTCGGTGATGCCGGTGGCGGGATCGTCGCTGAGAACGCCGTGGGTGATTGCGCCCTTGATGTCGCGTAGCAGGCCCAGCGTCTTGCGGTGGTTCTTGGTGATCTTGTCAGCCACATTGCCAAGGCCCGTCGTCTCGACCGCCATGGCGGCAAGTTCGGCATTGCGGTCCGGGTCCATCAGCGCCCATGCGACGGCCAGCGCGGCGCGGTCATAGGCGGCCTGCGAGCCGTTGCGCTCAAAGGTGGCCTGCGCGGTGCGGGCGCGGTCCATGATGGTCTCGACGATGGCGGCATCGTCGGACAATGCGGCGAGGGCTGGGGCGGCCATAAGCGATGTTCCGTGAAAGGAGGGGTGGTGGTGGTCCCGGATGCCGTGTGTGGCGGCATCCGGGGTCGTGCGCGTGTTGCACAATATCCGGCGGGAAGCCCCCGCCGGGGTCGTTCTTAGAGGCCTTCGAGCAGTTCTTCGAGGAACGCCTGACGCTCGGACCACATTTTCTGAACCTCTGCACGGTTCATGATCTTCATGGGCGAGCCACCGGCCTTCATGCGCTTGGCGACGCGGCCATTCTCGAACATCGCGGGCACTTTTTCGGCCAGCATGTCGATGATTGCCGGGTCGGTGCCCTTGGGGACCATCAGGCCACGGAAGTTGACGGAGGAGTTATCCACGTCGAGACCGGCTTCCTTGAGGGTCGGCACGTCGGACAGGAATTCCTCGTTCCGCTCCAGATCGGCGACGCCGAGGATTTTCACGTTACCGGCTTCGCGTGCGCGATAGGCGTCGGACAGGTTGTTGATTCCGGCCAGCATGTCACCGGCGATCACGGCCTTCATCGCCGCCGCGCCGCCACCCTTGGTGGGGATGTAGGCGAGGTCGCAGTCGCAGGCTTTTTCGATCTGAAGCGCCGCGATGTGGTGGCCGACGAACAGGCCCGCGCCGGACACGGTGGTCTTGCCGGGGTTTTCCTTGGCGTAGGCGATCAGGTCTTCCATCGTGTCGAATTCGCTGTCGGCACCGACGACGACCACGGCGGGGTCGGACCCCCAGTT
>CALJIU010000046.1 GCA_937974055.1 uncultured Neomegalonema sp.
GCCACCGCTTTGATCTTATATTCCAGCTCCGGCACCACCCCCGGCGCGGCCTTTTCCAGCCGATGCGCGATGCGCAGCACCTCGGCCCGGCCCCGCGCGGCCCCAAGATCGGTCGCCATGTAATCGGCCAGCACCTCCGCATCCGCATCCAGCCGCGCCAGCCCGATAACCGCCCCTTCCGGTCCCGGTTCGGCGGAGTCCAGCGCCTCGATCCGTTCGGCGGCATCGCGGAGGATGCCCTCGATGGTGGTCAGGCGTGCGGGGTCCACATTGTCCTTGCCCTGCATCGCCGCGTATTGCTGCGCGGTCGAGGCGATCAGCGGCAATTCGCGCGTGATGACCCGGTTCAGCGCAGGCCGCGCGCTGGGGTCGAGGGCCAACCGCCGCTCCACCTTGCGCGTTGCCCGCACCAGCCGGTCGAGGGGCCGGTACATAACCGCGTCCCGCCCGATTCCCCGCCGGGCCACCGCGATCTGCTCACGCGCGCCGGCCATCAGCGCGCCCAGCGGCGTCTCGCCGAATGCCTCCAGCGCCGCTGCCTCCGCATCGGGTTCTGGCTCTGCTTCCGCATCGGCGGTCAGATAGGCGGAAATCAGGATATGGATCAGCAACACGGCCAAGGCCGACACCCCCGTTCCCATCCCCCAAGCCACGGCCCAGACTACGCCAAACGCCCAAAGCGCGACCCCCGCCTGCCGCACCAATGCGCGGAAATAAGGATAGCGGTTCAGCCCGCTCCACGTTTCGCGCGCCCTGTCGACTCGCCTCATCCCGCCCAATCCCCCAGCGCCACCTGCGCCAATGCCAGCGCGGCCACGGCGGCGGTATCGGCGCGCAGGATGCGGGGGCCGAGGCTGACGGGCAGGGCGGCGGGATGGTTGCGCAGCCGCGTCGCTTCCTCCGGCGCAAAGCCACCCTCTGGCCCAATCAGCAGCGCGGCGGGCGTCCCCCGCGCCACCCCGGCCAGCGCCTCCATCATCGGCGGGGCCGTTCGCGCCTCGTCGCAAAAGACCAGCACCCGCCCCGCATCCCAGTCGCCCAGCACGTCCAGCAACGGGCGCGCGGCATCCAGTTCAGGCACGTTCACCCCGCCGCATTGCTCCGCCGCCTCGATCATATGCGCGCGTAGGCGGTCCAGCTTCAACCGTTCGGATTGCGTATAGCGCGTGATGACGGGCCGCACCCGCGCACAGCCCATCTCGCAGGCTTTCTCGACGATGAAATCCGTCCGCGCCTTCTTGATCGGCGCGAATAGCAGATGCAGGTCCGGCAGCGCCTCCTGCGCCCGCAACCGATCCCGCACCGTCAGCGTCCCGGCCTTGCGGTGCGCATCGGTCAACTCCGCCCGCCATTCGCCATTCGCCCCGTCGAACAGCGCCACCATCGCCCCGGCCTCCAGCCGCATGACGTTGACCAGATAGTTCGACTGCCCCCGGTCGAGCGCGATCTCCACCCCTTCCGCCAAGGGCGTCTCGACATGAAGCCGTATTTTCGGTGCCGTTTCGTTCATGCTGCCGTTATGGCGCGGCGCGGGGCGTTTGTCAGTCCCCCGTTGCGGGCTTGCGCGATTTTTCCGGTTCCATAGCCGCGACCTATGAATCCGGTAGGTCATCGATATTTCCGTTTCGGCGGGGCAGTGCGCATCTTTTGGGTATCGAAGCAACCCAAACCAAGGAGCGCCGCCATGACCATGACCCTCACCCAAGCCCCCGCCCGCAGCATCGACGCGAGCGCCGCCATTGCGGTCCTGATGGCCGGAGCATTCGCCACGGTCGCCTTCGACCTGTTCGGGCAAGGGATCAGCCCATTGGCTGGCTATGCCAAGCTCGCCCCGGTCGGCCTCGCCAATGGTACGATCAAGACACTTCTGGGGGTCAGCCCCAAGGGCGCGGGCGACTTGCTGCACTTCATCGTCGGCCTTGTCGGGTATCCGCTCGGTTGGCTGCTGGTTGCCCGCCCGCTGTCGGAGCGGTTGGTGCCGTGGATGCCCAAACTCGCGGTTGCGGTGGCTTATGGCATCGGTCTTTGGGTCTTCGCCCTCTACGTCATGGCGCATCTTATCGTGGGGATGCCCGCCTTTCTCGGCTTCACCGGCATCACATGGGTCGCCCTCGTTGGCCACGTCCTTTACGCTGTCGCCTTCCTCGCTGCGCTGAACTGGATGCAGCGCCGGGGCTGATACTTTCTCCAAAAAAAGATGCGGGCGCGGCATTCATTCAGGTGAATGCCGCGCCTTTTTGCGTCATGGTGGGTGGGACAGGGAGAAGACCATGACCGACACCACCGTCGCCGATGCCGTCCGGGGAAGCTGGGTGGACGAGCGCGCCCCCGCCGCGTGGCGTCCATACCTGCGAATGATGCGCGCCGACCGGCCCATCGGCTGGTGGCTGCTGCTGTTGCCGTGTTGGTGGGCGCTGGTGCTGGCGTGGGTGACGCAGGGCTTGCGCCTCGCCGATCTGTGGCTGGCCCTTGCCTTCCTGATTGGCGCAATCGCCATGCGCGGGGCCGGATGCTGCCTCAACGATATCGTGGACCGCGATATCGATGCGCAGGTCGAGCGCACGCGGTCGCGCCCCATCCCCTCCGGCGCGATCACGGTACGCCAAGCGGTGCTGTGCATGGCGGGCTTGTGTCTGATCGGCCTCGCCGTACTCTTGACCATGAACACCGCCGCCATCGCCATCGCTTTTGGCTCGCTGGTTTTCGTGGGCATCTACCCGTTTATGAAGCGCATCACCTACTGGCCCCAGCTTTTTCTGGGCTTTGCCTTCAACTGGGGTGCGCTGGTGGGGTGGGCGGCGCAGACCGGGGCGTTGGGCTGGCCCGCTGTCTGGCTCTACCTCGCGGGCATTTGCTGGACCATCGGTTACGACACGATCTACGCCTGCCAAGACAAGGAAGACGACGCCTTGATCGGCGTCAAATCCACCGCGCTTCGCTTCGGTGCGCGCACGAGGGAATGTATCGCGGGGTTTTACGCAGGCGCGGTCCTGCTGGCGGGCATGGCTCTGTTCAGCGCGGGCCTAGCATGGCCCGCCCTCGCCATCCTCCCCTTCGCCGCGCATTTGTCATGGCAGATAAAGGTGCTCGACCCCGATGACGGCACGATCTGCTTGCGCCTGTTCCGGTCGAACCGCGACGCGGGGTTGTTGATGGTTGCGGGGATCGTGTTGGTTGGTGTCGTTTAGGTCACTCTGCTCCGCGCGCAGACCCGGAGCTTTGATGGGTCAGCACACGGCCTTGCGAGGCCCCGCATCAAGTGCGGGGCAGAACGTGCCTACTCGACGATTTCCTCGTCCTCGTATCCCTGAAAATACAGTGCCGCGCGCAGGTCGGTGTGGTCGATGCAAAACGGCGTCGCCTCGCGCAGCGTCGGCTTGGCGCAATACGCCACCCCGAACCCCGCCGCCTCGACCATCGCCTTATCATTCGCGCCGTCACCGATTGCCATGCACTCGGCCAGCGTCACCCCCGCCGCCATCGCCGTTTCGCGCAGGACCGACAGCTTGATCCCGGCATCGACCACAGGCTTGCGCGCCCGCCCGGTCAGCCGCCCGTCGGTCCCGACCTCCAGATGGTTCGCGTAATCGGCATGAAAGCCCAAACGCTCGCGCACCACCCCCGTCACCCGATCAAAACCGCCCGATACCAGCACGCAGCGCGCACCATGCGCCGCCATCGTTCGCACCAGCGCGCCCGCGCCCTCTGAATAAGTCAGCCCTTCGGCCACCCGGTCGATCTCGCTTGCCTCCAGCCCCGCCAGCATCG
>CALJIU010000047.1 GCA_937974055.1 uncultured Neomegalonema sp.
AAGGCCAGCATATGCGTGCAGATGCGGTCCAGGAACCAGCGATCGTGCGAGATTACCACCGCGCAACCCGCGAAGTTCAGCAGCGCATCTTCCAGCGCCCGCAACGTATCGACGTCCAGATCGTTCGTCGGCTCATCGAGCAGGATGACATTGCCGCCTTCTTTCAGCAGCTTGGCCATATGCACCCGGTTGCGCTCACCGCCCGACAGCATATTCATCTTCTTCTGCTGGTCGCCGCCCTTGAAGTTGAACGCGCCCACATAAGCCCGGCTGTTGATCTCCGCGCTCCCCAACTGGATCATGTCGTTCCCGCCGGAGATTTCCTCCCAGACCGTCTTATTCGCATCCAGCGCATCGCGCGACTGGTCGACATAGCCCAATTGCACCGTATCCCCGAAGGTCACCGAGCCTGAATCCGGCTGCTCCTGCCCAGTCATCATGCGGAACAGCGTCGTCTTCCCGGCCCCGTTCGGTCCGATCACACCCACGATTCCCCCACGCGGCAGGCTGAACGTCAGCCCATCGACCAGCAGCTTGTCGCCATACGCCTTCTTGACGTTCTCGACCTCGATCACCTTCTCGCCCAAGCGCGGCCCGTTCGGGATGATGATCTGCGCCTTGCCGACCAACTCCCGCTCCGACGCCTCCGCCATCTCGTTATACGAGTTCAGGCGCGCCTTGGATTTCGCCTGACGAGCTTTGGGCGATTGCCGCACCCATTCCAGCTCGCGGGCCAGCGTCTTCTGCTTGCCCTTGTCCTCGCGTTCTTCCTGCTCCAGCCGCTTGGCCTTTTGCTCCATCCACGACGAGTAATTGCCTTCCCACGGAATACCCTTCCCGCGATCCAGCTCCAGAATCCAAGACGTGATATTGTCGAGGAAGTAGCGGTCGTGGGTGATGAGCAGAACCGCACCCGCATATTCCTGCAAATGCTTCTGCAACCACGCAATCGTCTCGGCATCCAGGTGGTTGGTCGGCTCGTCCAGCAGCAGCATATCCGGCGCTTCCAGCAGCAGCTTGCACAGCGCGACCCGGCGTTTCTCGCCCCCCGATAGCTTGGACACATCCGCCTCATCCGGCGGACAGCGCAACGCCTCCAGCGCCACATCGATCTGACTGTCCAGATCCCACAGGTTTTGCGCGTCGATCTGATCCTGAAGGGCGGTCATCTCCTCCATCAGCTCGTCGGTATAGTTCTCACCGATTTCCATCGCCACTTCGTTGAAGCGGTCCAGCAGCGCCTTCTTCGGCGCGACGCCTTCCATGACGTTCTCGCGCACGTTCTTGCTCTCGTCGAGCTGCGGCTCCTGCGCCAGATACCCGACCCGCGTGCCCTTATCGGCCCAGGCTTCGCCGGTGAAATCCTTGTCGATCCCCGCCATGATCTTAAGCAGGGTCGATTTACCCGACCCGTTCACCCCGATCACCCCGATCTTGGCACCGGGATAGAAGAACAGCCGGATATCCTTGAAGACGGGCTTGCCACCCGGATAGGTCTTGGAAACGCCATCCATGTAGTAGACGAATTTCTCAGCCATGTTGTTCGCGCTTTCCGCTGGGAGGACACTATTCCGCGCGTTCTAGCCGGGGTGTCGCCGGAAGGCAATTTCCGCGATGCCTCGCAGATGGCTTTATAGGCCGTCATACCCCAGCAGCGTCTTAAACGCGCGCAGTTCCTCCTGCGCGGCCCGTGCCTCCGCCAGCGCGGCTTCGATATCCTCGTTCTTGACGTCCCCGGCGGGCACATCCTGACCTTCGGATGCCGAGGCTTCGATGGCCTCCACCCCGCTCTCCAGACTTGTCAGCCGGTCGCGCGTTGCCAGCATCTCATCGCGCAACCCCTCCATCGAGCGCACATCGACAGATTTTGACGCCAGAGTCTCGACCCTTTCACCCAATGCAGCAAGCTGCTCGCGCAGGTCCGACACATCGCGAAGCACGTCATCGGTCACGGCGGATACATCCCCATCCCCGCCATTGCCCTGTACCATAGTCGACACATCACCTTTTAAGCTCGCGACCTCCGCTTTCATTGTATCAAGGGACGTTCTGTAGGCCTGAAAAATTAGAAAAAACAGTATGATGATTAGGACGAAAGCAACGTTCAGGGTTTTCTGCAACGGCCCGATATCGTCAGAAAACCGCGACCTGTTTCTCTTCCAAGGCATTCATCTCTCCGTAACCATGCACCGCTCCCGGTGAACAGCAAGAATGGCACCAGTCACGGAATGACCCGCCACCGCCTTCCCGGCGCTACCAGTCCAAGACCCGCATCTGATCAAACGTGACAAAACACGCAAAACGTGTTTCGATATGGCACATATTCAGTGAAAGGCAATCCCATGGATATTCCCGGCACGACCGGCAGCCTGCCCTCCACCGGCACTGGCTTCTCCTTCGCGGAGTCCTTGCAAAAGGAAAACGCCATGGGTGACGTATTGCAGCGCGCCTCCGCCCAGTCTTTCATGGCGGGCGACCTCGCCACCATTCTTGGCTACGTCTCGCCCGATTTCATGCCCACCGCAGGCGAGCAGGTTTTCGGTGCCATCGCTATGGGTGAAGGCGTCGGCGATGAAATGCGGCGTTTCGAGGAAAAGATAACGCATCCCGACGACCCAAAGCGCTGATCCCGACCGCCACCCACCACCCCAAAAAGGCAAAAGCCGCAAACCCGATAAGGGCTGCGGCTTCTGTTGGTTGCGGGAGTAGGATTTGAACCTTAAAGAACAACTTACACAATGATTGTTGCCAGTGCTTCATCGTCATTTCCAAAACACACAAAGCTTTCCAACGTTTAACTCAAAATGCTACAGGTAAAAAAGGAGGTTTGCGGTCGTGCTTGACACCATCAGCTATTCTGCATCTGACATTCAGCTAGGGCCAATTGACGTCGATGTAGCTCTTGATTTGCTATACAAAGAGCGTATTCAAGATTTATCTTTGTTGAACAATCGCCCAAAAGTTCTTGATTTATTTTCGGGCGCAGGCGGATTTTCTTTGGGCTTCAGGGCGGCTGGTTTCGAAATAGTTGGCGCTAGCGAGATAGATGAGTGGGCTTGCGACACCATTCGAAGCAATTTTCCAGAAGAAACTGTCGTTTGCAGCGACATCCGTAAAATTT
>CALJIU010000048.1 GCA_937974055.1 uncultured Neomegalonema sp.
GCGCACCGCCGCGCCCCTCGTGCATAATATCGCGAATTTCGTGTCGATGAACGTGATGGCGAATGTGATGCTCGCCGCCGGGGCATCGCCCGCGATGGTTCATGCGCGGGAGGAAGTGGGCGAATTCGTGGGGATCGCGGACGCCCTGACCATCAATATCGGTACGCTTTCGCCCAATTGGGTGCCGTCGATGATCATGGCGGCGGAAACCGCCAATGCGAAGGGTATCCCTTGGGTATTGGACCCGGTGGGAGCCGGTTCGACCGCGCATCGCCGCCGCACCGCCGCCCGCCTTGCGCAGCTATGCCCCACGGTCATTCGGGGCAATGCGTCAGAGATTATCGCGTTGTCGAACATGGCGGGGGCGGGCAAAGGGGTGGATAGTACCGATCCGGTCAGCGGCGCACAGGACGCCGCCCGCGCGCTTGCCCGGCAAACCGGAGGGGTCGTGGCCGTGACCGGGGCCGAGGATTTCGTTACCGATCACACGCGCGCCGCCTATATCGCCAATGGGGACGCGATCATGCCGCGTGTAACCGCGCTGGGCTGTGCATTGACGGGCATCGTCGGCGCGTTCGTCGCGACGGCGGACGCGCCCTTCGATGCCACCGTCACCGCCCTCGCCTATTACGGGGTCGCGGGTGAGCGGGCGGCCACGGAAAGCGCGGGGCCGGGGAGTTTTGCGGTGGCGTTCATCGACGCGCTCTACGCCCTCGACGGTGAGAGCCTGCAACGACATGCAAAGGTACGCTACGGATGACCAAATCTTTTGATCCCAGCCTCTATCTCGTCACCGATCCCCGTGCCCGTCATGGCGTTATCGACACCGTGCGGGCGGCGGTGAAGGGGGGTGTCACGCTCGTTCAGCTTCGCGACAAGACCCTGCCCGACGACGAGTTCATCGAGTTGGGCCGTGACTTGAAAGCCGTTCTCGATCCGGCTGGCATCCCGCTGCTGGTGAATGACCGGGTGGATACAGTCGAGGCAATCGGGGCGGCGGGGGCGCATATCGGGCAGTCGGATTGGTCGCTGGCCAAGGCCCGCGCGCGGTTGGGGCCGGATGCGATCCTTGGCCTGTCGGTCGGGACGGCGGCGGAGTACGATGCCGTGGATTGGTCGCTGGTCGATTACATCGGCACGGGGCCAATCTATGCGACCGGCACGAAGGCCGACCATGATCCGCCCATCGGGTTCGAGGGGCTGGCGGTGATCTGCGCGCCATGCCCCTGCCCCGTCGTTGCGATTGGCGGGGTCAAAGCCAAGGACGCCGCCGCCGCGAAACAGGCCGGGGCCAGTGGCCTCGCCGTCGTGTCAGCCATTACCGCCGCCGAAGACCCCGAAGCCGCCACCCTAGAAATCGCCAACGCATGGAGACAGGCATGATCCCCCGTATTCTCTCGATTGCCGGGTCCGACCCGTCGGGCGGCGCAGGCATCCAAGCCGATATCAAGGCGATTTCGGCGAATGGTGGCTATGCTATGGCCGCAATCACAGCCCTGACCGCCCAGAACACGACCGGCGTTACGGGGGTCGAACTGGTCGCACCCGCCTTTGTCGCGCAACAGATCGACACGGTTTTCGATGATATCACGGTCGATGCGGTGAAAATCGGCATGATCGCGACCGCCCCCATCGCGCAGAGCGTTGCCGATGCCCTGCACCGCCATGATGCGAAGCGTATCGTGCTCGATCCGGTGATGGTCGCGAAGGGTGGCGACCGTTTATTGGCCGAAGATGCCGTCGCCTGCCTGCGCGCCAAGCTGCTGCCGCTTTGCGCTATCCTGACGCCCAATTTGCCGGAAGCCGCCGCGCTGCTGGACGAGGATGAGATCGATACGGCGGAGGCGATGCCCGATCTGGCGCAACGCCTGCTCGCGCTTGGCCCGTCTGCGGTTTTTCTGAAAGGTGGGCATCTGACGGGCGCAGAAAGCCCCGATTACCTTGCAACGGCATCGGGGGGGATATGGCTGCAAGGGGCGCGGGTCGCGACGCGCAATACGCATGGCACCGGCTGCACCCTGTCTGCCACCCTCGCCACGCAGCTTGCACTGACCGATGATGTGGCGCAGGCGTCCCGTGCGGCGAAAGCCTATGTGACCAAGGCGATTGGCGGGGCCGACAGCCTCGGCGTTGGGTCGGGGCATGGGCCGCTGCATCATTTCGCGGTGTAGCGGCGCGCGGGATTTTTTTGGATGTGCTGGGCAGGGTAGTGTCTCAGTTTGAAATCCACGCTTCATTTTCGTCACCCCGCGACTTGATCGCGGGGTCCATTTCTCTATCATTTACAGCACTTTGAGTTGATGAATGGATTCCGCGGTCAAGCCGCGGAAAGACATGAAAATTGAAATTGAGACACGACCCGCGCTTGACATTTGGGGAATTATCGTGTCGATTGTTCATGTTTTGTTTTTCACGAGGATACGTGCCGTAGATGAGTTGGACCCGCTGCATAGAGATCAATCGCGAAGATTTGCTGCCCATTGTGGCGCAGATTCTGGCGATGCTGGGTGATAGCGAGATACTGCTGCGGCATATGCATCTGGCGATTTTGGCGCTGTTGCGCCCGGCGGAATCGACGCTGCGACGGCTGATCGAGATTGCGGCGATGGATATTGTCGTGAAGCCGCGTGCGAAGCGGGGACCGCCCTCCGGGAAGATTCCGAATGGGGCAGGCAAACGAAAGCCGATCTTTGTCTTGATGGACCCTCGCAAGGAGGTTGGACCGCCGAAGCGGAAGACCGCTCCGGGATTTGGGCCGAATGTGCGGGGATTCGATGATCTGGATATCTCTCCGCCGGGGCGGGTGGAGATTTTGCCGGATGATCCGGTCAACGCCGCCGCTTTACGACGTCGGGTCGAGGCGTTGGTTGCGGCTATGAATGATATTCCGGGGCAGGCGAAAAGACTCGCACGAAAGCAGGCCGGGATGGAAAGGCCGCTTCGGGTGATGCGTCCCGGTAGGCCGCCGGGGCATGTTGAGCGCGGGAAGCGGCCCATCGATCTGCTGCTGGCGGAGGTGCATCAACTGGCGCTGATGGCGCTGGCGGGGATGAAAGCGCCTCCGTGACGGACAGGTTTCAGGGATGAGGCTTTTGGGCCGTCGCCGCTGGGCGGGGGCCGGTTTGGTGTGTCTGCTGTCACATATTTCATGAATCGGTGAAAGGAATGACAGGGATCGATGTCGCGACGGAGCCGAAGCGGGGGTGGATTTCAGCCGCTTGGGGTGCGATGCGGTATTGGCTCAGGCGTTGGTTTCAACCCAGAAAATCAGCTCCGCCGGTTCGGTTTCGATGCCGTTCACAGGCGTCATATCCTGCGGGCAGGCGGACATGATGCAGGTGAAGGGCGCTTTCGCCTGCAGCGCGATGTGATCGCCGGGTTTCGAGACAGGCGGTGTCCATGCGTAGCGCCCGTCCTCGGCGACGGGAATGTTCATCCAGATGTTGAATGGCGACGGGACATGGTGGGTTTTCGCCCCAATCG
>CALJIU010000049.1 GCA_937974055.1 uncultured Neomegalonema sp.
CATAGGTACCACCAAAAAAGAAAGTGGGTGATGCTCTAGGAGGTGAAATGCAAAATTAACATAATGATTTCATACTTGTATGATAGTCGATGCAATTTAACAAAAAAGCGAATATCCCGCAATTTGAGACTTATAATCATCAGGTCGAGGGTTCGAATCCTTCCGGGGTCGCCAATTATTTCAATGAGTTAGATAAAATTTTCAATTTGTAGAAATTTCCGTGGAACCACCATTTTTCATCTCATGTGGACCATTGATTTCATGTCGTAGAGGGTCGCATGGGAAAAGGTTCTAGAGCCTTAATCCCCATCGGCAAAGGTTGTAAACCATTGTCCGAAAGCGAGTTTTACCGACTCGATGACGATCTCGTTTGTCAATCGGGATGCAATCGTGACCCCTTATCGGCGCGCAAAATTGACCCCCTTTTTTAAGTCGAGACGGTGCGGCCGGGCGCGCGGACCGCAAGAGTCTGCGCGCGCCCGGCTTAGCGCTGACGGCGGTCTCATGCGCGGTTCTTGAAGCGCCAGCTCTCGTTGCCGGTTTCGATGATTTCGCAGTGATGGGTGAGCCGGTCCAGTAGGGCCGTGGTCATCTTTGCATCGCCGAATACGCTCGGCCATTCGCCAAAGGCCAGGTTGGTGGTCACGATCACCGAGGTGCGCTCGTAGAGCTTGCTGATGAGGTGGAACAGAAGCTGGCCACCGGTTTGGGCGAACGGAAGATAGCCAAGTTCGTCCAAGATCAGAAAGTCGAGGCGTGAGATCAGTTCGGCGGTCCGCCCCTGCCGTTCGGCGCGGGCTTCTGCATCAAGCTTGTTCACCAGATCGACGACATTAAAGAACCTGCCACGTCGGCCAGATCGTATACAGGCGCGGGCGATGGCCACGGCAAGGTGCGTCTTGCTCGTTCCGGTTCCGCCGATAAGCACCAGGTTGCGCTGATGGTCCAAGAAGTCTCCGGCGGCCAGGTCGCGGATTAGGGTCTCATTGACTTCTGCAGCTTCGAAGTCGAACTCTTCGATCTCCTTTGCCAGCGGTAGCTTGGCGATGGTCAGTTGGTATTTGATCGAACGCGCCTGCTTTTCGCTGATCTCAGCGTTTAGCAGATCGCCGATGATCTGCTGCGGTTCATGCTGACGTTTAAGAGCTGTGGTGATGATCTCGTCATAAGCTGTCCTCATGCCGTAGAGCTTCAACTGCCCCATGGCATCCATGACCTGCGTGCGCTCCATTCTTCGATCTCCTCAGATTGTCATACCGATCACAGTTCGCAACTCGCTCGCAGTTGAGCTGCAGTGCATCCGGTGTGGCGATGGTCAGGGGTGGCGGCGGCTCACGATGGCGCGCCAGGATGTTCAGAACGACACCGGCCGAATGGACGCCCTCTGACAAGGCTTCGGCGCAGGCGGTCTCGACAGCTTCAATTCCATCGGTCAGCACGGCACCGAGGATATCGACCATCTGGCGGTCACCGCCGGGCTGGCGTTCCAGCCTATGTCGAACGCGGCGTAATGCTGGAGGTAAATCCCATTCCTTGAATGGCGCTCCATTTCGCAAAGCACCGGGTTTGCGGGCCAGAACCGGGATATAATGGAGCGGGTTATAGACCGTCTTGCCGCTCCCGAAGACACGCTGGTGGCATCCGACGATCTGGCCGTCCTGCCAGCATTCCAACCGATCGGCGTAGGCGCGGATTTCCACAGGCCGCCCGACCGCACGGGCATCGACGGAATATCGGTTCTTATCGAACCGCACGAGGCAGGTCTTGGATACCGACGCCGGCACTGCGTGGAATCCGTCGAATGGTCCGGCATATGGAACCAGGCTGGGCCGCTCTGCTTCAAACACATTCCAGATGACCTTCTCCGGGGTGTCGGGATGCCGGTTGGCCTTGGCGTAGGAACGACATCGGTCTTCGAGCCAGGCATTCAACTCAGCATAGGACTTGAACTTCGGGCGCGGCACGAAGAACCGCCGCCGAAGGACACCGACCTGGTTCTCAACCTGTCCTTTCTCCCAACCCGAGGCTGGGGTGCAGGCGACAGGATCAACGAGATAGTGCCCGCACATCTGTTGGAAACGGCGATTGTAGGCGCGATCCTTGCCGACGAAGATCGTGTCCACCGCTGTCTTCATGTTGTCGTAGATGCCCCGCGCACATGCTCCGCCGAAGAAGGCGAACGCCTTGTCATGCGCGTCGAACACCATCTCCTGCGTCTCACGCGGATAGGCCCGCACAAACGGCATTCGGCTGTAGCAGAGGCGGACATGGGCAACCTTGATCGTCGTGGTCACGCCATCGATCAGAACGACTTCATGGCTCCAATCAAATTGGAAGGCTTCGCCGGGATCGAAGCTCAGCGGAACATAGGCATTGGCCGATGCTTCCTGCGTCGCCTTCGACCATCTGGCCGCATAACGCCGGACAGCATCATAGCTGCCGCCATAACCACGATTGCGCAGCTCCTCATAGATCCGGATCAGCGTCAGGCGCTCACGCTTTGGACGCCGGACATTCTCCGCCAGCATCTCGTCCAACTCTGACCGCCAAGGATCGATCTTGGGGCGAGGCTGCGTCGTCCGATCATACGTAAACTCAGTCGCACCCGAACGAACAACCTTGCGAACCGTATTCCGGGACACCCGCAGCTCGCGAACAATCTGCTTGATCGATTTGCCTTGAGCAAAATACGCGCGCCTGATCTTCGCTACCGTTTCCACAATCAACATCCCCTAACTGCTCCCTCCTATTCCCGAGGAAGCATCTGATCAAAAACATCAGGGGGGTCACTTTTGGACGCCGATTACCCCAATAATGGGGTCAACTTTGCATGCCGCTTCACA
>CALJIU010000050.1 GCA_937974055.1 uncultured Neomegalonema sp.
GAAATGCGGGGGCAAGGGTAAGGGGCTGGATCATTTCTCGGCGGCGGCGCTGGAGGATTATCTGCGCGCCTTTCGCGACCCCGAAACCGTGCGCGCGACCTGCGAGGATTACCGGGCGGCGGCCACCATCGACATTCGCCACGACGACGAGGACGGGGGGCGCAAGCTGGCCTGTCCGCTGCTGGTGCTCTGGGGGGCGAAGGGGGCGATAGAGCGGCATTTCGACTGCATGGCGCTGTGGCGCGAGCGGGCGGCGGATGTGCGCGGGCATACCCTGCCGGGGGGGCATTATCTGGCGGAGGAGGTGCCGGACGAGGTGTTGCGGGAGTTTCTGGGGTTCTTCGGGTAAGCCACGACGAATGTCATACAACTGTCATGGAAGCATTTTCAAAGAATGCGCTTTCTATACTTCGGCACTGCAACAAGATAAAGAGTAATGTTTTAAGCGCACAGAGAAAATAATACTGCAACGCAACATTTAGACACTTACTCACCTCAGATTGCTCTCAGATAGCGGAGTCGTATTCATGACACCGCAGGTCGTTTTGCAACCATGCTATTTCTGTACTGACGAACAGAATATAAGCGACCCCCGGAGGTGCAACTCCGAGGGTCATTAGAAAGACCGGAGGTCAATTCTCCGACCACAAAACGAGGTTTATCCCTCGGATTGTCCTCCGATCAAGTGCTGAAATGCGAAAACCGACTGAAATTGTCCGATTTTCGCATCCAACTTTTGGAGTGATACCATGAAGACCCACTTTACTTACGACTACGTAACCTCTCTGCGTTTTCTGAAAGCCCTTGTTAGATTACTTAGGCTTCTCTGGCGATTGCTGACCTTCGTGGGGAAGGGCGACCAATCATCGCCAGAACCCGACGTGACACAGCCCCCTTGGCCTCCGTATGGCTACGTCCCTCTCAATACTCCTGGCTTCTATTAACAACGGAGCCTTATCCATGATCAGATAGAGGATCGCTGGGTACGTCCGTTAAAGACGTATCCGGCGTTTCACAATTAGCCCTACAAAATCAACGACACCGCCACCATCGCCAGCCCTAGCGAGGCCGTCCCGATGGACGCCATGTTGAGGGCCACCAATCCGTTCAGCGCCTTGCGGTTGGTATCGGCATCGCCGCCGCCCTTCTTGATATCCACCGCGCGCATGATGCACAGGACAAGGCCGCCCAAGCCCGCCGCGACGGCCACGAGGCCGATCCAGAACACGATATCCAACATCAGAACGGTATCTCCTGCCCGCGATAATCCTCGAACACGCCGGTCGTCGCCATCGACAGCGCATCGAACCGGCCCAGCAGCCCGCCCGCGCTTTCCTCCGGCGCGATATCGGCCCCGCCGCCGCCCATATCCGTGCGCACCCAGCCCGGATGATAGGCCCCGACGGCGATGCCGCGCGGTTCCAACTCGGCGGCCAGATTCCGCGCGAGATTCACCGCCGCCGCCTTCGATGTGCGGTAGGGATAGGCGTTGCCCGGCGCGCGTTCAGACGACCCCATCACCGACGAGACGATGGCGATCTTCTTGCCCTTGCTGCGATCCACATGGGGCAGCATCGCCCGCGCCACGAGGAACGGCCCCGCCACATTGGTCATCAGCACCTCGCGCCATGCCTCGGCGGTATGGGCCGGGTCGTCCAGCCCGCCATAGGCGTTCAGCACCCCGGCATTGAGCACCAGCAGATCGACCGCCTCGGTCGTCGCCTCGGCAAAGGCGGCAACGCTCGCCTCATCCGTTACGTCCAGCGCGCGGATGATGACGCGGCCCGTGTCTTCGGCCAATTCGGCCAGCGCCTGCGCCTGCTGCGGCACGCGCGCGGTTGCGATGACGGTATCGCCGCGCTGCGCCGCCAATCGCGCCATCGACAGGCCGATGCCCCGGTTTGCCCCGGTGATGAGTATGGTCGCCATGTCTTCCGTCCCGTTAACCTTTGCCGCCCTTGGACCACGTTTTCTTGCGCCTGTCGAGAAGCCGGGTAAGGTCGCGTCCATGACTGACATTACCATCCGCACCGCCCTGCCCGCCGATACCGACGCCATGCGCGCGATCCTGAACGACGAGATCCGCACCGGCGTCAATGTCTGGCACGAGGTCGAGCGCAGCCACGACGACATGCGCGACTGGCTGGCGCAGCGGGTCGAGGCGGGCATGGCGGTTACGGTCGCGACGCGCGGGGGGGCGGTGGTCGGCTATGCGGGATACGGTCCCTTTCGCCCCCATTCCGGCTACGCCCTGACGGTCGAGCATTCGCTGTATATTCACCCCGATTACCGGGGCCAAGGCATTGGTGGGCTGTTGCTGGGCGATCTATGCGAGCGGGCGGCGGTGGCGGGCCTGCACGCGATGATCGGTGGCGTCGAGGCCGGGAATGCGGCAAGCCTTGCACTTCACCGCCGCCACGGATTCACCGAAACCGGGCGGTTGCCGGAGGTTGGGCGCAAGTTCGACCGCTGGCTTACCCTTGTATTCGTGCAGCGCACCTTTACCTGAAGGCATCAACCGGAGGGCACATCGTGGCCAAATTACTGGAAGGCCGCGTGGCCATCGTCACGGGTGCGGCGCAGGGGATCGGACTGGCCATCGCGGGCCGGTTCTTCGACGAGGGCGCGCTGGTCATGCTGGCCGATGCCGATGAGGAGAAGGTGATCGCCGAAGCGCGCGAGTTGGACCCCGACGGCAAGCGGGCCGTCGCCTTTCGCTGTGACCCGACGCAACGGCTGGATATCAACAACCTCATGGCCGCCACCCTAGACGCCTATGATCACGTCGATATTCTCGTGAACGCCGTTTCGACCGAAGCCCCCGGCGAACCGCTCGATCTGGATGAAACGGCCTTCGACCGGGCGCTGGACGTGAATGTGAAATCGGCCTTTCTGCTGACACAGCTTTTCTCGCGCCATGTCATCAAGCGGATCGAAGCGTTGGATAGCGGCACGCTCTCGACCGCTATCATCAATGTTTCGGCGGTGTCAGGTTCGCGCTCGCGCCCTGACCGGTTCTTGCTGGAACTGTCGATGGCGGGGCTGGATCAGTTGACGCGCGGCTTTGCCGTGTCGCTGGCGAATTGGGGCATCCGCGTCAATGGCATCGCGCCGGGCAGCGTGGCGGGGCGGTTTTCGAACAAGAACGACCCCGAAATCCGCAAGACCCTCGTCGCCCGCACACCGCTGGGCCGTCTGGGTGAGACGACCGAAGTGGCGGGTGTCGCGGTCATGCTGGCCTGCGACCATGCCAGCTACGTCACGGGGCAAGTGATGGTGGTGGATGGGGGGCGCTCGATCTACGAACGCCCCATGCCGGTACAGCCCGACGACGGCAAGTAGCCAGCCTCAGGCCGCCGCCTCCAGCGCCACCACATCCGGCCCTGCGATGGTCGTGGCGATGGCCTCCGCCGTTCCCGCCGCCAGCGTCCAGCCCAGATGGCCGTGGCCGGTATTGTAGAACACCCCCGGCGCGCGGCCCGGTCCGACCTTTGGCATCATGGTCGGCATCATCGGGCGCAGGCCCGCCCACGGCACGACCCGCTCGGTGGACACCCCCGGAAAATGCGTCTCGACCCATTTGGTCAGCGGCGCGGTCCGCCCCGCCCGGATATCGCGGTTGAAGCCGGAGAACTCCGCCGTTCCCGCCACGCGGAAACGGTCCGGTCCCAAGCGGCTGGATACCAGCTTCGTCTCGTCGTCGAGCAGGCTGATCATCGGGGCGCTGCGGCGGCTTTCCTCGTCATCGAGGTTCACGGTGATCGAATAGCCCTTCACCGGATAGACGTTCACGCGGTCGCCTAGCTGCGCGGCAAACTGGCGACTGGCGCAGCCCGCGCAGACCACCACCGCATCGTAGCGCGTCGAATCGACCAGCGTGCGGACCTTAACGCCGCCGCCTTTGGTCCCCCGGTCCAGCTTGACCACATCGGTGCCGTACAGGAACGTCACCCCCCGCCGCGCCGCCGCCTTGGCCAGCCCGACCGTGTAGCGGTGGATATCGCCGCTGGCATCCGAGGGCGTCAGAAAGCCGCCATGCCAGTCGCCTTGCAGGGTCGGCTCGATCCGGGCGATATCGGTGGGGGACAGTTCATCGCGCATCAATCCGCCTTTGGCCAATAGGGCGTTGACCCGCTGGGCGTGCTCGAAATTCTGGCGCTTGCGATAGACATGCATGATCCCGCGATGCTCGACATCGAAGTCGATACCCTCCTCCGCCGCCCAACCGAACAGATGCTCGCGCGCGGCAATGGCCATGCGCGCGGTGGCAATAGTGTTGTCGCTGTATTGCGGCATGGCGGCGAGGAACTGCGCGATCCACGAGTATTTATGCCAGCTTGGCTTGAGGTTCAGCAGCAAGGGCGCGTCCTTGCGGAACATCCACATGATCCCTTTCAGGATCGTGGAGGGATGCGTCCAGACCTCGGCATTCGAGGCGGATAGCTGACCGCCATTGGCGAAGGACGTCTCCATCGCCGCATAGCGGTGCTTTTCGTAGACGGTCACGTCGAGACCCCGGCGCGCGAGGGCGTAGGCCGTGGTCACGCCTGTGATGCCACCGCCGAGGACGGCTACGGTGCGGATTTCTGGTGTCATGGTTCTCTTCCAGCGTCATGCCGTGGGGGATTGACCGCGCATCGCATGATGCACAGCGCCCCCTCCGTCATGGACCTGAGAGATTCACGGGATGAGAACACCCGCTTGCTCCTTCGGTGGACCGGATGGCACCCGGTCGCTCTTCGGAGTTCAGTCTTTGCACGGTCCGTTGGCCTGAGAGTTTCCGGGGCGGTTGCTCCTTCGGCGGCATCTTTCGATGCGCTCTCCCGTGCGACATTCCGTCTATAGCGAAACACGCGCTAAGGGAAGGGGATTTGCCGTTCCAGACAGGGCAATCTCTTGAAAAATTATTGCTGCGCCGAACTTGGGTAACAGCGCGCTTGGGTAGTGGGTCAGTTTGAAATCTGCACTCTATTTTGTGTCACCCCGCGACTTGATCGCGGGGTCCATTTCTTCCTCATTTACAGTGAGTTGATTTGATGAATGGATTCCGCGGTCAAGCCGCGGAAAGACGTAAAAATTGAAATTGAGACACGACCCGCGCTTGACATTTTGCCGGTTATCGTGTCGTTTGTTCTTGTTTTGTTTTTGACGAGGATACGCACTACCCATGAGCTGGACCCGCTGCATCGAGATCAATCGCGCTGACCTGCTGCCCATTGTGGCGCATATTTTGGCGATGCTTGGGGATAGCGAAATCCTGCTGCGGCATATGCATCTGGCGATTTTGGCGCTGCTGCGTCCTGCAGAATCGACTTTGCGGCGGCTTATTGAGATTGCGGCGAAGGATATCGTGGTGAAGCCTCGCGCGAAGCGGTCGCCTCCA
>CALJIU010000051.1 GCA_937974055.1 uncultured Neomegalonema sp.
ATCCCGACGCTGGTGGCCAACTATACCGGTGACAAGGATATCACCCTGCAATCCGAGAACGGAATGCTCGGCATGGGTCCGTTCCCCTTCGAGGGCGACGAAGACCCCGACCTCATCAACGCGGGCAAGCAGACCATCACCGAAGCCCCCCGCACCGCCTATTTCGACAGCGCCGAAAGCTTCGGCATGATCCGGGGCGGCAAGATCGCCGCCGCCATCCTCGGCGCGATGGAAGTGGCCGAGAACGGTGACCTCGCCAACTGGATGATCCCCGGCAAGTTGGTCAAAGGCATGGGTGGCGCGATGGACCTTGTTGCCGGGGTGGGCCGCGTGATCGTCGTCATGGACCACGCGAACAAACGCGACGAGTCGAAACTCCTCAAGGAATGTACGCTCCCCCTGACGGGTAAGGGCGTCGTCGACCGCATCATCACCAATCTCGGCGTCTTTGACGTCGTGGAGGGCGGCCTAAAGGTGATCGAACTCGCCCCCGACGTGACCGATGAAGAAATGCGCAGCAAGACCGAGGCAACCCTCGTCAACTGACATAAAAAACCCCGCTCCGGCATGACCGGGGCGGGGCGTCGCAGTCCCTCTGCGTTCGTATCATTCGTCCGTCGCTGCTTCCTCGGCCACGTCTGCCTCCGCGACCTCTTCGGCCTCGTCTTCGCCATCGGCGGGCAGGGCGTCATCGGCGGAAACCGCCACCACCTCTGTGTGCACGACCTCTTCACCCTTCAACGCCGCGACCACCTTGCTCGCCGCTTCACCGTTATCGACGGGAAACACGAAGCCACCGCCATAGACCGGCGCTTCGAGGATCGGCGCACTGACAACCATGTCATCCACGATCACACTCAATGCCTCGCCGGATGTTTTCGTCGTCAGCGTATAGAACGTCTCCGCCGCTTCCTCCTCCAACTGAATGAAGACCGACCAACTGTCGCCCTCGCCATCCTGCATCGGGAAAATCGAGGTCAGCGCCTCGCGCGGCAGGGA
The DNA here is from genome assembly GCA_937974055.1 of uncultured Neomegalonema sp. Lineage (GTDB taxonomy): Bacteria > Pseudomonadota > Alphaproteobacteria > Rhodobacterales > Rhodobacteraceae > JAHDDY01. Next base: position 1,000 of record CALJIU010000051.1, read on the forward strand.
CAATTCGCCGTCTTCGCCCTTGAACGCGATCACCGCATCGACCGGCGGTTCGGGGTCGGGGGTCGGTTCGACCTCTGCGACTAGCTTTGCGGGTTCGGCACCGGGCTGCGCTGGTGCCTCGACACTGCGCTGCCCGCTATCCTGCGTCGCACTCGTCTCTTCGCCACATGCGGCAAGGGCGAGCAGGGCGATCATCGCCAATGCAGGGTTCTTCATGGTCCGTCTCCTGATCGAAGGGCGTCTAGCGCCATTTGCGATAGGTTTACGGAGTGGTGGTTTCTATACCGTGAAAACTTTAGCCGAAGGCCAATTGCACCTTCATCGCCCGATTACGGTCCGTGGCCAGCGTAAACGCCTCCTCCGCGCGCTCTACGGGTAGCGTTTCGGTCAGCAGCGGCGCGATATCCAGCTTGCCCTGCGCGATCATCTGTGCGGCCACCGCAAACTCGTCATGGAATCGAAACGTCCCCCGGATCGTCAGTTCTTTCGCCACGATCACATTCTGCGGCACCGTCACATCGCCCCCCAGCCCAAGCTGCACGATGGTCCCGCCGGGCCGCACGACATCCAGCCCCGTGCGCAGGGCCGCGCCATTGCCCGATGCCTCGAACATCACATCGAAATGCCCCTTATTCGCGGCATAGGCGGTCATTGCGTCCGGCTCCTCCACGATATTCAACGCCCGATCTGCCCCGACCTGTCGCACGATAGTCAACGCCCCCTCGACCATATCCGTCGCCACGATCTCCGCCGCACCCGCCGCCCGCGCCACCAGCACCGCCAGCGCCCCAATCGGCCCGCACCCCGCCACATGCACCCGCCGCCCAACCAGCGGCCCTGCCTTCTGCACCCCGTTCAACACCACTGCCAACGGCTCGGCAAAGGCCGCATGGCCAAAGGGCATCCCGGCGGGCACCACCACACATTGCGACGCCTTCGCCACGAGGCTTTCGCAGAACGCCCCATCCACATGGGGCCGCCGCATCGCCGAGCCATAGAACCGCATATCGAGGCAGTGGTTCGGCTGTCCGCGCAGGCAAAACGCACATTCCCGGCAGGGCAGCGACGGATTCACCGCCATCCGATCCCCGACCGACAGGCCAGAAACCCCCGGCCCCAGCGCCCGCACCTCACCCGCAACCTCATGCCCCAGCACCATAGGATCGACCACCCGGATCGCCCCGAACCCACCGTTTGTATAATAATGCAGATCCGACCCACAGATCCCCCCCGCCTTGATCGCAACCTCCACCTCTCCCTCGCCGGGGGCGCGGGCGGGGCGATCCTCGACGCGCAGGTCGCGGGCGGCATGGATGACGACGGCTTTCATGGGATGACCTTTCCGAACGGGACAGATACACCTTGTATCGATATTCCGCGAAAGGACCAACGCCATGCTCGATATGTTCAGCCTCAAGGGCCGCACCGCCCTCGTCACCGGCTCCAGCCAAGGCATCGGCTTCGCCCTCGCACGTGGATTGGCGGGCGCGGGCGCGCGAATCGTCCTCAACGGTCGTGGCCCCGCCAAACTGGCCAAAGCCGCCGAAACCCTGCGCGGCGAAGGCTACAGCGTCGATGAGGCCGTCTTCGACGTCACCGACAGCGATTCGGTCAAGGAAGGCATCGACCGTATCGAGCGGGACATCGCCCCCATCGACATTCTCGTCAATAACGCGGGCATCCAGCGCCGCGCGTCCCTCGAAGACTTCCCCGAAAGTGATTGGCGCGAATTGATGGATACCAACCTCGATTCGGTCTTCTACGTTTCGAAGGCGGTCGCCAACCACATGATCCCTCGCAAGCGCGGTAAGATCATCAATATCTGCTCGGTTCAGTCCGAGATGGGCCGCCCCTCCATCGCCCCCTATGCGGCATCCAAGGGGGCGCTGAAGATGTTCACCAAGGGCATGTGCATCGATTGGGGACCGCATAACATTCAGGTCAACGCCATCGGTCCCGGCTATTTCAAGACCGAGCTAACCGAGGCGCTGGTAAACGACGAAAAGTTCAGCGGTTGGCTCACAGGCCGCACCCCCGCCCGCCGCTGGGGCGATGTCGAGGAATTGTCAGGTGCCGCCATCTACCTCGCCTCCGATGCCTCCAACTTCGTCAACGGCCACATCCTCTATGTCGACGGTGGCATCACTACCTGTTTGTAGGGCAAAGCGATGATCGACCTCACAGGCAAGCGCGCCCTTGTGACGGGCGCGGCGGGCGGCATAGGCGGTGCGGTCGTTGCCCGCCTGCGCGATGCGGGGGGCACGGTAACGGGCACCGACCGCACCGCCAGCGATGGCCATCACAGCATCCCCGGCGATCTCACCGATTCCGCCTTTTGCGATTCCCTTCCCGAACGCGCGCGCGAGGTCATGGGTGGCCTCGATATCCTCGTAAACAACGCGGGCATCATCACGCGCGGCCCGATCACCGACGCCACCGACGACGATTTCGCCCGCTCAATGGCGATCAATGTCGAGGCTCCCTTTCGCCTGTGCCGTGCCGCCATCCCGATCATGGCTGAGGCGGGCGGCGGGGCCATCGTCAATGTCGCGTCCTGCTGGGGCGTGCATCCGGGGCCGAACCACCCGATCTACGTCATGTCGAAAGCGGCCATCGCCTCGCTCACCCAATGCCTCGGCATGGACCACGCGCACCAGAATATCCGCGTCAACGCCGTCTGCCCGAACGAGGTGAACACCCCCATGCTCCGCACAGGGTTCTCCGCACGCGGCATCGACCCCGACACCGCCATCGACACCCTCAACGCCTCGGTCCCCTTGGGCCGCATTGCCGAACCCGAAGACATCGCCGATGTCATCCTCTTTCTCGCCTCCGACCAAGCCCGCTATCTCTGCGGCGCATTGATCGAGGCGAATGGCGGAAAGCCGGTGCAATGACCACGATGCAGGGCAGGGTGGCCCTCGTCACCGGCGGACGCAGCGGTATCGGTGCAGCCTGCACCACCGCCCTCGAAGAAATGGGGGCGACCGTCATTACGGCCCAACGGGGCGAGGATACGGCGCGCGATTGGATCGAAGCGGACATGCTCGACCCCACCGCCCCAGAGCGCATCATAGCGGAGGTCATCGCCCGCGCCGGACGTCTCGACATCCTCGTGAACAACGCGGGCCTGATGCGCGAGGGAACCGCCCTCGAAACCGCGCCCATCGACTGGGCCGAGACGATACAGGTCAACCTGACCGCCCCCTTCATGCTCATCCGCCACGCACTGCCGCATCTGATCGAGCATGGCGGCAGCATCGTCAATATCGGCTCCATCGAGGGGTTAGGCTCCAACCCCCGACATCCCGCCTATTGCGCGTCAAAGGGTGGCTTGCACGCCTTGACCCGCGCCATCGCCGTGGACCACGGGCCAGACGGTGTGCGCTGCAATGCCGTTGCGCCGGGCTGGATCGACACCGACCTGAACACCGCCTTCATCGAGAGCCTTGGCGACCCGGACGCCTTCCGCGAACAGATCGGTTCCATCCACCCGGTCGGACGCACGGGCAAACCCCAAGAGGTCGCCGCCCTCGTCGCATGGCTCGCCTCCGACGCGGCGGGCTTTGTCACCGGGCAGGTATGGACGGTCGATGGCGGCAGGATGAGCAAACTCAGCCTGCCGTAACGCATCACCCCACCGGCGTCTTCACCGCCTCACCCGCGAAGTGCCGCCGCAGGTTTTCGATCACCAGATCACCCATCGCTCGCCGCGTCTCGATCGTGCCGCTGCCCTGATGCGGTTGCAGGATCACATTATCCATCGTCAACAGCGCCTCCGGCACCGACGGTTCGGCCTCGAACACATCCAGCCCCGCCATACCCAGCGTGCCGTTCTCCAAGGCCGCGACCAATGCCGCCTCGTCATGCACCGACCCACGCGCGACGTTGATGAACGTCCCCTCCGGTCCCAGCGCCTGCAACACCTGCGCATTGACGATCCCATTGGTCGACGGCCCACCGGGGCAAATCGCAATCAGAAAGTCCACCGCCTCGGCCATCGCCGTCAGGTCATCGAAATACTCATACGGCACGTCCTGCTTGCTGCGCCCGTGATAAGCGATCACACACCCAAACACGCCCAGCTTCTCGGCGATATCCTTCCCGATCCGCCCCAGCCCCAGAATCCCGACCTTCCGGCCCCGTATCGCCCGCGCCAGCGGCGGATTCCCCTCCAGCCAGCGCCCCTGCCGCACGAAAGCATCATTCGCCACCAGCGTCCGGCTCGTGGCCAGTACCAGTGCCACCGCCATATTCGCCACGTCGTCATTCAGCACATCCGGCGTATTCGTCACCGTCACGCCCCGCCCGCGCGCATGGTCCAGATCAATCGCATCGACGCCCACGCCATAGCAGGACACCACTTCCAACGCAGGCAGCCGCCCCATCACATCGGCCCCGGCACCCTTGCCGCCATCGGTCGCAATCCCCCGGATGCGCGGCCCAGCCTCGGCCAGCATTGCATCCGCATCATCTGCCTGAAAGAGCCGGTGGACCGTATACGCCTCGTCCAGTGCCGCTTCGACATGCGGCATCATCGGACCCATCATCAGGATTTCGGGTTTCATATCGGCTCCAGTTCATTACGAAAATCGCACTCACGACTTTATGCCCGTGATGACGCGGAGTGGCAACGCTTGGGCGGACAGCGAAAAGTATGAATTTTTGGTTTACATCGTCGTCCATCCCTTGACGGGCGTGGAACGCTTTCATATGTCCCGTTCATGCAGTTAGCACTCTCTGCTATCGAGTGCTAACGCTACCTTTGACAGATCATTCCATATCAAGGAGCGACATGATGGAATTCCGTCCCCTGCACGACCGTGTACTCGTTCGCCGCGTTGAGAGCGACGAGAAAACCGCCGGCGGCCTGATCATTCCCGAAACGGCGAAGGAAAAGCCGCAGGAAGGTGAAGTGGTTTCCATTGGCGAAGGCGTGCGTGACGACAGCGGCAACCGCGTCGCACTCGACGTCAAGGCTGGCGACCGCATCCTGTTCGGCAAATGGTCCGGCACGGAAGTCAAGATCGACGGCGAAGACCTGCTGATCATGAAAGAGAGCGACATCATGGGCGTGCTTTCCTAAGCGCCGATCGCATCTCAACAACGAAATTCTACTGACAGGAGAGTCATCCAATGGCTGCCAAAGAAGTCAAATTTGAAGCCGAGGCCCGCGAGCGTCTGCTTAACGGTGTCAACATTCTCGCCAACGCGGTGAAAGTGACCCTCGGTCCAAAGGGCCGCAACGTGATCCTCGACAAGTCCTTCGGTGCCCCGCGCATCACGAAAGACGGCGTCTCGGTCGCAAAAGAAATCGAGCTTTCGGACAAGTTCGAGAACATGGGCGCGCAGATGGTGCGCGAAGTGGCCTCGAAAACCAACGATGAGGCCGGTGACGGTACGACCACCGCAACCGTGCTCGCTCAGGCCATCGTCAAAGAGGGCATGAAAGCCGTCGCCGCTGGCATGAACCCGATGGACCTCAAGCGCGGTGTCGATGCCGCTGTCATCAAGGTCGTCGAGGAAATCAAGTCGATGTCCCGCCCGGTCGCGGACACGAACGAAGTCGCCAAAGTCGGCACCATCTCCGCGAACGGCGAAGCCATCATCGGTGAGAAAATCGCCGAAGCGATGCAAACGGTCGGCAACGAGGGTGTCATCACCGTCGAAGAATCCAAGACGATGGAATTCGAGCTGGAAACCGTCGAAGGGATGCAGTTCGACCGTGGGTACCTGTCGCCTTACTTCGTGACCAACCCCGACAAGATGCTCGCCGAGTTGGAAGACTGCTACATCCTGCTGCACGAGAAAAAACTCTCGTCGCTTCAGGCAATGGTTCCAATGCTCGAAGCCGTGATCCAGTCGGGCAAGCCCCTGATGATCATCGCCGAAGACGTCGAAGGCGAAGCCCTCGCAACCCTCGTCGTGAACAAGCTGCGTGGCGGCCTGAAAATCGCTGCCGTCAAGGCACCGGGCTTCGGTGATCGTCGCAAGGCCATGCTTCAGGATATCGCCGTCCTCACGGGTGGTCAGGTCATCTCCGAAGACCTCGGCATGAAGCTCGAAAACGTCACGCTCGACATGCTCGGTACCGCCAAGCGCGTCCGCATCGGCAAGGACGACACCACCATCGTCGACGGTGCCGGTGACAGCGAAGAGATCCAGGCCCGCGTTGGTCAGATCAAGCAGCAGATCGAGGAAACCACCTCTGATTACGACAAGGAAAAGCTGCAAGAGCGTCTCGCGAAACTCGCAGGCGGTGTTGCCGTGATCCGCGTCGGTGGTTCGACCGAGGTTGAAGTGAAAGAACGCAAAGATCGCGTCGATGACGCGCTCAACGCAACCCGCGCAGCCGTACAGGAAGGCGTGGTCCCCGGTGGCGGCGTTGCACTTCTGCACGCTTCCAAGGTTCTCGAAGGCATGACCGGCGATAACGCCGATCAGGATCGTGGCTTGGATATCATCCGCCGCGCGCTTCAGGCACCTGTCCGTCAGATCGCCGAAAACGCCGGTGTCGATGGTTCGGTCGTCGTTGGCAAGATCCTCGAAAACGCCGAAACCACCTTCGGTTTCGACGCACAGGCCGAAGAATACGGCAACCTGATGGACAAAGGCGTGATCGACCCGGTCAAGGTCGTGCGTCACGCCCTTCAGGACGCGGCATCGGTCGCCTCGCTCCTCATCACCACCGAGGCAATGGTCGCTGACAAGCCAGAGCCTAAAGGCGCTGCCGGTGGCGGCGGTGGCGGAATGCCCGACATGGGCGGCATGGGCATGATGTAAGGGCACCTGCCTTTACCACTATGCTATGCTGAGGGCAGCCGCTCCGGGAAACCGGGGCGGCTTTTCGATTCAGTGCTGCGTCTTTGAACGGCACAGCTCCATTGAGGGCACATATAAAAAGAGCCACCTCTGAGTAAGAGGCGGCTCTTTTCTGAAAACGCATTGGGCGTTTTAGGAAGGCGGTAGACTTACTGAGCGGCGGTCGTGCCGTTCGTCGAGTTATTGTCGTCACCATTGCCGACTGCGGCGGCGACACCCACCGCGATGATTGCACCAAGGCCGAGTACGGCGAAGGTTACGCCGGGGTTCAGGCCACCGGAGGGCAGATCGTTTTTCTGTGCAACAACAACCGTTTTACCGGCGGGCTTTGCATCTTCGGCTTGGACGGCGGTTGCAGCGAACGAGGCTGCGACGATCATGGCGATAGCGGTTTTCATTACTCTGATGCTCCTGAATCGAAGTTACTGATAAGGCTAGATATGAAGGCGTGGACCTTTACAAATCTTGTTCAAGGTACACAACACCTATAACGCGATTTATATAAAAAAAATACAACAATAAATTGTTATTTTAAAATTAATCTCAATTTGCAACTGCAATAAAAAAAGCGGCTCAAGGCCGCTTTTTTCAAGACAGGATTAAGCTAGAACTACCGTGCAACAGCAGTCGTGCCATTCGTAGAGTTATTGTCGTTTTTATCCGACGCACCGATGGCGACGGCGGTGCCAATAACGACGATGGCCGCCGCGATCCCGATTGCAGCACTAGCTCCACTCAGCCCGGAATCGCTGAGAACACCGGGAACAGTGTCGGTCGGTGCGGCAATGGTCTGTGCATTGACGCTAGAGGTTGCGAATGTGGCTGCCAAGACGAGTGCGAGTGCGGTTTTCATTACTCTGATGCTCCTGATATGAACTTTTGTCGTGGGGCATGACCGGATACGACCGATAATACGCCCCCACATCCTTAGATTGAATACAGTATTTTCGACGTTCTGAACAGCGTTATTGTGCAGCGTAGCATTTTACAGCGCGGCTCAGAGAACGTACCGGCTCAGATCGACATCACGTACCATATCGCCGATGCTTGATTCCACGTATTGCGCATCAATCACCTGCGTCTCCCCGCTGCGCTCCGGCGCTTCGTAAGACAATGAGTCCAGCACCCGTTCGAGCACTGTGTGCAATCGCCGCGCGCCAATATTCTCGACCGAAGCATTGATCTCCGCCGACAGCCGGGCAATCGCATCGATTCCATCATCGGTAAATTCGAGCGTCAAACCCTCCGCCCCCATCAGCGCAACATACTGGCGGATCAACGAATTGTCCGGTTCGGTCAGAATCTGCCTGAAATCTTCTCGCGTCAAAGCGGTCAGTTCGACCCGGATCGGCAACCGCCCCTGCAATTCGGGCAGCAGATCGGATGGCTTCGAGACGTGGAACGCGCCCGATGCGATGAACAGGATGTGATCGGTTTTCACCGGCCCATGCTTGGTCGATACGGTCGCCCCTTCGATCAGCGGTAGCAGATCGCGTTGCACCCCCTCCCGGCTCACATCCGCTCCGCTGGTTTCGCGCCGGTTGGCGATCTTGTCGATCTCGTCGATAAAGACGATCCCGTCCTGTTCCACCGCCGTAATCGCGTCGCGCGTCAGCGTTTCGGTATCCAGCAACTTATCCGCTTCTTCCGCGATCAGTAGGTCGTGAGAATCGCGCACCATAACCTTGCGTTTGCGCGTGCGCCCGCCCATCGCCTTGCCCAGAATTTCGCCCAGATCCATCATGCCCATCGACGCGCCGGGCTGGCCGGGAATATCCATCATCCCCATTGGGTTAGAGCTGTCGGCCACCTCGATCTCGATCTCCTTATCGTCCAGCAGCCCATCCCGCAACCGCTGGCGAAAGCTTTCGCGCGTGGCCATACTCGCCGTTTCACCGACCAGCGCATCGAGCACCCGTTCCTCGGCGGCGGCATGGGCATTTGCCTTCACCTCTTCACGACGCTTTTCGCGCGTCAGCAGAATCGCTGCTTCGACCAGATCACGGATAATCTGCTCCACATCGCGGCCCACATACCCAACCTCGGTGAACTTCGTCGCTTCGACCTTGGTAAAGGGTGCATCGACCAGCTTCGCCAACCGCCGCGAAATCTCGGTCTTGCCCACCCCGGTCGGCCCGATCATCAAAATGTTCTTGGGCAGCACTTCATCGCGAATATCGTCCGGCAACTGCTTGCGCCGCCAGCGATTGCGCAGGGCCACGGCCACCGCCCGCTTGGCGGCATTCTGCCCGATGATGTATCGGTCGAGTTCGACGACGATCTGTGCGGGGGTAAGTGACGACATGAGCGGTCCTAATATCTGGTCGGCGGGCGAAAGGCTGAACGAAACGGCACGATGCGCAGCAGGGCGGCGCGGGCATGGTCCCACCCAACCCCCAGCAAAATCACGAGGATGCCGATGGTCAGCGGCACGATTGCGGCTGCCGTGCTGATGCCCAACCCGCTGCGGAACGTGGCATAGGTTAGGATGGCCGACAGGTATAGCAAGGTCGACGCGACAAGGCTGCGCCGGTCCAGCAGCAAGCCCAGCAACATGAACCCCGTCGCCAGCGCCGTCACCGCCCAAATCAACCCTTCGATATCGAGGCGGATGAATTCGTTGAAGCTGCGCGTCCCTGTCGCCGCCAGTTGCTCGCCAATGAGGCCGAGGAAAATCGGATGCACCGTCAGTGGTGAGCCGAGCACAAACAGCCACAGCGCCCATTCATGGTACATACCCGTCCGCGCACGGTCCCGCATATCGAGGATGAAGCCGATCACCAAAAACGCGATCCCACATCCGGCCAGAACCAGCCGCGCGGGCGTCTCCGCCATGTATTGCCGCGCCAATGTAAAGGCGAGCAGGGTGGCGCATAGGCCCAATCCCAGCACGATAATCGGTTGCCTGAACCGTAACAGCGCGACGAACAACGCCGCCGTCACGACCCCCAAATGCTCGACGACCCGAACATTAGACTCAATCCCCGCAACGTAGCCGAAAACCATCCCCCTCAGCGAGATATCGCCCAGCCATAACGAAGCGGCGTCATGCACCGACATCGCGAACAGTAAGATAGCGACAACCGCCGGAAACTTGCGCCGCGCACCGAACACGAAAAACTCGGCGATCAGCCAGAACAGCACCGCAAACCCGACATTGACCCATAATGTCGGTACATCGGCCAGCCGCAGAAACGCCCCTTGCGACCAATAGACGAACAATAAGCCGACACACAGGAACACATCCCCGAAATTACTGACCAGTTTGAACGGCTCGTCATTCGCGGCCCGCCTCGCACGGATGGCTGCCGCCTGTTCGGGGGTGATGATCCCATCCGCGATGGAGGTGTCGAGATCGTCGCGGTCATGCATGGGGCGCATCATCCGCGACCATCAGCGGGGCCAGCATCGTATGGGCATGATCCGCGATCAGCTTCAGCCCCCCCATGCCGGGGTCAATGCCGTGTTCATCCTCGATGGATGCCGCGAATGCCGTCCCCTTCGCCATTTCGGTATAAAGGTCCAAAAACAGCGTGCCGCGTTGTTCCGCCAGAATCGCCATACGTCGCGACACCGCCGCGATGGTCGTGTTCGAGTACCGAACCATTTCACCTGTGGCCCGGCAGGGCAGGGCATCCTCCCGTTCCACCACCGGCGTTGGCCCCACGAGAACAACCGGAGCAATCGTATCGAGCAGGTCCATCGTCATGGTCAGATGCGCCTCGAAGGTGGTCGCATCCGTCCGCCGCCGTCCATCCCGCAGGATCGCAAGGTCCGCATGGCCCGGCTCCAGAAAGATCAGCGCATCCTCCACCGTTTCCAGCCGTGGCTGCGCCTCGCGTTCGGCACGCTTTGATAGGATTGGCAGGGTTTGGTCCGGGATGCCCAGATTATAATGCGTGACCGAATGGCCCTCGCGCAGCAATTGCCGCGTCAATCGCCCCGGCCATCCAAGCGCGTCACGGTCCAGCGCGCCACAGGTAATCGTCGTGCCGATAAAGCACAGGGTTTTGGGCCGCCTCACCGTCATGCCTCGATCTTCTCTAGCGTGACCGATGTATTCGTATAGACGCAGATTTCCGCTGCAATCGCCATCGCCTTGCGTGCGATCATCTCGGCATCCGCCTCGGTATCGTATAGCGCACGGGCGGCGGCCAGCGCATAATTGCCCCCCGACCCAATCGCCGTGACTCCGTATTCCGGCTCCAGCACATCGCCCTGTCCGGTCAAGACCAGCGTAATCTCCGCATCGGCGACGATCAGCATCGCCTCCAGCCGCCGCAGGTACCGATCCGTCCGCCAGTCTTTTGCAAGTTCGACGGCGGCGCGCATCAATTGACCCGGATGCGCCTCCAGCTTCGTTTCAAGCCGCTCGAAAAGGGTGAAGGCATCGGCGGTTGCCCCCGCAAAACCGGCGATGATCGTATGCCCGCCGACGGCCAGCCGCCGCACCTTGCGCGCATTGCCCTTCATCACCGTTGGGCCGATGGAAACTTGACCATCGCCTGCCACGGCGACGACGCCATCCTTGCGTGCGGCGACGATGGTCGTGCCATACCATTGTGTGCTGTCTTGATGTTCTGTCATGGATCGGATTTCAATGTCCGAGGCGAGAAAGTCAAGCGCCGCCCGTAATCTTCGGCAGCGATCAACATTCAAGTTACGTAACGTCACTATGTAACCAAAGTGACAACTTACCATTCCTATATTTTAATCTACTTTATATGCAATGTGTGTGCAACACACGTAAAACTTATTGTTGCCATGAATGGCCATATTTTCTACACACACTTATGTATCGCAAATAAATAAACCCGCCTCGTCTACAATGTCGCAGGTGAATTCCTTTGAATTATGGATTTTTATGTCGAAAGACATATCGCAATCGATTTAGCAGCATTATATCGACGACATGAAAAAACTCCCTAGAGCACGGCCCACACAAAAACAAATTGCCGAAAAACTGGGCCTCTCGGCAGCCACGATATCCCTTGCCCTGCGTGACAACCCTGTTGTCGCAAAGGCAACGCGCGAGCTTGTGCAGCAGGCGATGCGTGACACGGGATACGTCCGCAACCTAGCCGCCGCGTCCCTGCGTACGGGGCGCAGCAATATCGTTGGGGTCAGCTTCCCTGATATCGCCCACGGTTATTTCGGCGAGATGCTCATCGCCATCGAACGGACCTTTGCCGCATCGGGAACCGTGGTTCTCATCAACAACCACGGTGAAGACGTCGCCAGCCTCGAACGCTTCACTGGAACACTTGCGACTTATGGTGCCGATGCCCTGATCGTGGCACCACCCCCGAACACGCCACTTTCATTGATGGAAGCCGTCCGCAAGCACGGGATGCAGACACTCTACTTTCGGCGTTTCCTGCCCGATGATAATTCGGCTGACTACGTTGGCATCGACCATACTAAAGCCGTCGACATGGCTGTCGATCATCTACGAGATTCGGGCTATGAAAACCTCTTCCTCGTCGGGGGAGAGCCGGGTACCTCGGTGTCTGACGAGCGTGTGGAAGGTTTCCGCAACGCTCTCAAGCGTGCGGGCATTGGCTGGCAAGATGACCGCTGGCTCAATTGCCCAGCCAATGGCGAAGATGCGCGGGATGCGCTGAAGGCGCTGCTACAGCGATTCTCCACGCCGGTCGGTCTCGTCTGCTACAACGACCTCGTTGGGGCCGGAGCCATCAGCGCCACTCGATCTGCTGGTCTGGAGGTTGGTCGAGATGTCGGCATCGTTGCCATAAGCGGCACGCGCGGCTCCGTAATGACCTCGCCATCCTTGACGATGGTTGCTGTCGAGGCGGCGGATATCGGCGAAACGGCGGCGAATACCTTGCTCGAACGCTTGGCCGATACCGCGCCAGAGGCGAAGTGCATCGTTCTCGAACCCAAGCTGGTCATCGGCGAAAGCTGCCGCTCGCGGCAGGACGCCTAATAAGCCCCAATACGCCCTCGGTTCACACCGGGGGCGTATTCGTATTCGCCGCAGCGCGTCGTACGCGCTTGCCGCCCAAGCCTTCGTAGAATCGGGTCGCCTGACTGTCGTCATGCCCACCGAAACCCGCGCCGGACGCCCCCAAAAACACCTGAAGCGCCGCCGCCGAGACGGGCACAGGGAATCGCTTGCTGCGCGCCGCATCCAGCACGATCCCCAGATCCTTCACGAAGATATCGACCGCCGACGTCGCCGCCTC
>CALJIU010000052.1 GCA_937974055.1 uncultured Neomegalonema sp.
CGCGGAATCCATTCATCAACTCAAAGTGCTGTAAAGAAAAGAGAAATGGACCCCGCGATCAAGTCGCGGGGTGACGCAAAATAAAGCGTAGATTTCAAACGAAGACATTACCGCGCTCCCTTGCCCAAGTTTCGCATCACCTGTACGAAGAACGATCATCAGTCCGGGAACGATCGACAATGCGCCTATTCCTCTCCCTCCTCCTGCTCGGGGCCAGCCCCGCCATCGCCGCCGAACCCCCCGCCTCCAAGGTTTTCGGCAAGGCGACGACGCCCGCACCGGGTGCCGCGCAGGTCTTCGGCTCCTACGCCAAGGGATGCCATGCCGGATCGGTCGCCTTCCCCGCCGATGGGCCGAACTGGGCCGCCATGCGCCCCTCGCGCAACCGTCACTGGGCACATCCCGATCTTGCCGATTTCGTCACCCGCCTCGCCGACCGCGCGGAACGGGCGGGCCTCGACGGTCTGCTCATCGGCGATATGGGACAACCACGCGGCGGCCCGATGCGCAGCGGCCACCGCTCGCACCAAACGGGTCTCGACGTCGATATCTGGCTGCGCCCCCTGACCACCCGCCCCAACACCAAGGCCCGCGAAACCCTGTCCTCCTATGATGTGGTCAAGGGCCGCGTCACGCTGAACGAGGCGCTTTGGGCCAAATCCTCCGCCCGCGCCATCCCCTTGGCCGCCGCCGACCCGGCGGTCGCCCGCATCTTCGTCCACCCCGTCATCAAGCGCGCCCTATGCCGCGCCACCCAACCCGGCGCACGCCCGTGGATGAACAAGATCCGCCCGTGGTGGGGCCATGACGCCCATTTCCACGTGCGCCTCGCCTGTCCGGCAAACTCGCCCGACTGCAAGAACCAACAGCCCCCACCGGCGGGCGACGGCTGCGGCAAGGAACTCGACTGGTGGTTCACGAACGAGCCGTACAAACCCTCGGACACCCCCACCCCACCCAAACCGCCCCTGACCATGGCCGACCTGCCTCCCCAATGCCGCGCCGTCGCCGGAGCGAAATGACACCCTTCCCGGATCGCGCCGAACGAGACTGTACTGGTATGAAACAAGCATTGCGGGTAAGAAGGAGGTAGCAAATCGGGATGATGCGGCAAGAAATTTGCTAGATTCAATCCCGTTCCGGTAAAAAACGTCAGCTTCAGGATGTCACCTAAATGGATACGATCCCAGCAAACACCTCCACCACGTCGGTCATCACCCCCGGATCGACGGTCTTCTCGACAATCGACACTCTGGGCGACCGTGACTGGTTCCGCATGACGCTTGATTCGGGCTTCACCTACGGCATCACGCTCGAAGGCACCGGCTCCGCGACCGAACTCGACCGCCCCGAATATTTCGTGCGCAACGCCGCTGGCACCGCCCTCGAAAATGCCGCAGATGCCAATTTCGATGGCTTCGTTGGTGGCAATTTCAGCCCCACGACCAGCGGCACCTACTACCTCTCGGCCACCGGCTACAATGACGGCCATACCGGCGACTACCAACTTAGCCTTGGCACCGACGACTACCGCAACAACACCGCGACGACCGGCACCGTCTCCCCCGGCGGCACCGCCACCGGCACCATCGGCGTGAACGGTGACCGCGACTGGTTCGCCGTTACCTTTCAGGCGGGCTTCAGCTACAATATCGCGATGGAAGGCACCGGCGCGACCGGCGAGTTGGACCGCCCCGAATTCTTCGTGCGCAACGCCGCAGGTACCAGCCTCTTCAACGCATCAGATGCCGACTTCAATGGCTTTGTCGAGGGGCGTTTCGCGGCCACAACCACCGGCACCTACTACATCGACGCCACCGGCTACAATGACGGCACCAACGGCGACTACACTCTGACCGTCGGCACCGACGACTACACCAACGACACCTCCACCACCGGCACCATCGCACCGGGCGGCACCGCATCGGGCACCATCGGCAGCTTTGGTGACCGTGACTGGTTTGAGATCACCCTGCAATCGGGCTTCAGCTACAACATCCTGATGGACGGCACCGGCGCGAATGGCGACCTCGCCCGACCCGAATTCTTCGTTCGTGACGCGGCGGGAACGGTGGTGCAGAACCGCGCTGACGCCGACGCAAACGGCACCACCGGCGGCATCTTCACCGCGACGGCGGACGGCACCTATTACATCGAGGCGACCGGCTTCAATGATGGCGTTCGCGGCGACTACACCCTGTTCGTCGGCACCGATGAAGCGCGCAGCACCACCGCGACCCAGCAAACCATCGACGTCGACGGCTCCGTCAGCGGCACCATCGGCGGCAATGGCGACCGCGACTGGTACGGCGTCACGCTGGAGGCGGGCTTCAGCTACGCCATCACGATGGACGGCACCGGCACCACGACCGAACTGTCGCGCCCCGAATTCTTCGTCTACAACGCGGCGGGGACGCAGGTCGCGAACTTTAGCGACGGTAATGGCGACGGCACCGTCTCCAGCCTTTACACCCCGACGAGCGATGGCACCTACTACATCGCCGCGACCGGCTTCAACGACGGCGTGTCGGGCGACTATACCCTCACCTTGGGCGGCGACGACGCCCGCAACTCGATCGACACCCTGCGCGACATCGGCGCGGGTCAAGCCGTCTCCGGCGAGATCGGCCTTAACGGCGACCGCGACTGGTTCCGCACCGTGCTTCAGGCGGGCGAAGACTACACCTTCTCGCTCACCGGCGACGGCTCGGCAGGCGAACTTTCCACCGTTGAACTGAATCTCTACGACAATGCCGGTACCCTGATCGCCAATTACGACAGCGGCAGCACGGCGACCCAGACTGCCGCCTTCACCCCCGGCTCAACCGGCACCTACTACATCGAGGCGCTGGGACGGAACAACTCCGACAGCGGCACCTACATCCTCTCCCTCGCCGGTCCCCGCCCCCTGCAAACGGGCACGAACCAAGACGACGTCCTGTTCGGCGACACGCGCGGCGAAAACTTCTCCGGGCTGGCGGGTGATGACGTCATCGTGGCGAACGCGGGCAACGACATCCTCTTCGGTGGGGATGGCAACGACGTGCTGCTCGGCGGCGATGGCAACGATCTGCTCTACGGCGAAGGCGGCAACGACAATCTGTTCGGCGGCAACGGCAATGACGTATTCTTCGCCAGCGACGGGGCCGATGCCTTCGATGGCGGATCGGGCATCGACCGGGTCCAGTACAGCAACGCCACGGCGGGCATCCGCGCCGACCTGATCTTCCCCCGTGGCAACGAGGGGCAGGCGACGGGCGACCTGTACACCAATATCGAGAATCTGCGCGGTTCGGCCTTTGCCGACAATATCCGGGGCAATGCGGGCGATAACGTGCTAGAGGGGCTGGCCGGCAACGACATCCTCATTGGCCGCGACGGCGACGACACAATCATCGGCAACGCGGGCAACGACATCATGTTCGGGGGCCGGGGTGCCGACGTGCTGAACGGCGGGTCGGGCATCGACCGCGTGCATTACGGCGATGCGGGAACGGTGGGCGTGCGCGTCGACCTGCAATTCACGCAGAACAACACCTTCATCGCCGTGGGCGATACCTTCATCGGGATCGAGAACCTGCGCGGTTCGATCGGCAACGACAACCTGCGCGGCGATACGGGTGACAACGCGCTCGAAGGGCTGGACGGCAACGACGTCCTGATCGGTCGCGCGGGCGATGACAGCCTGTTCGGCAATGGCGATAACGACCTGCTCTACGGCGGGGCCGGGGCCGACCTGCTCAACGGCGGTTTGGGCACCGACACCGCCCATTACGGCGATACCGCCGCCACCGTGCGTGCGGACTTGGTGAATTTCGGTGCCAATACCGGCATCGCGGCGGGGGACACCTATGTCTCCATCGAGAACCTCACCGGCGGTCAGGGCGGCGACGACCTGCGCGGCAATGATGCCCGCAACGTCATCAACGGCGGCAACGGCAATGATTACCTGACGGGCCGGGGCGGTAACGACGTGATGATCGGCGGCAACGGCAACGACGTTCTCTTCGGCGGAGCCGGGGCCGATGTCCTGACCGGCGGGGCCGGGGCCGACAGCTTCCGCTTCAACACCCCGACCGAGGGCGTGGACCGGATCACCGACTTCACCGCCGGTGTCGACACGATCCGCCTGAACGATGCGGGGTTCACCTCGCTTTCGACCGGCGTGCTCTCGGCGGATAACTTCCGCAACGGCAATGTTGCCCTCGATGCGGATGATTACATTCTCTTCAACGGCACCAGCCTGCTGTACGATGCGGATGGAAACGGGTCCGGGGCGGCGGTTCGCTTTGCCCGATTCGACGGTGGCCCGGCCCTCGATGCGGACGATTTCCTGATTTTCTGATCGGGACCGATAAGGAGATGACGACACGATGCTCAAACGCCTGCTGCTGCTGGGCATCGCCTGCGTCCTCCTCGCCGCCTGCGCCTTCCTCGCGCAGAAGGAATCGCGCAGCTACCAAATGCGCCAGACCATGCCGCTGGGACAGCGCCTTGGCGATCTGACCCTGCTTGGCGCGGTCGAATGGTCCGCCGACCGCCCGGATTTCGGGGGATTTTCGGGGTTGGAACTGCAGGAGGGCGGCGCGTTCACCGCCCTCACCGACAAGGTGCACACCGCCCGCGCCCGCCTGATCCTCGACGAGAACGGCACCCTCACCGGCATCGACGGCCTCACGGTCGCCCGCCTGCGCGGGGCGGATGGCGAATACCTGCAATTCCCCGCCGCCGATTCCGAAGCCCTGCGCCGGGGACCGGACGGGGAATGGTACGTCGCGTTCGAGACGGTCAACCGCATCTCCCGCTTCGACACCCTCGACGCGCCCGAACAGGTCATCATCCGCGACCCCGGCCTTGATGCCTTACGCGAAAACGGTGGCCTCGAAAGCTTGCTTGTTCTGCCGGACGGTAAGCTTGTCGGCATCGCCGAAAGCACCGAAGATTGGGCGGCGGGCTATACCGGCTGGATTTTCGACGGCGACACGGTCGAAACCTTCGCCCTCGCCCGCCACGGCTGGTTCGCCCCCACCGATATCGCCGTGGGGCCGCGCGGGGAGTGGGTCTACGTCTTGGAGCGCCGCTTCACCCTGATCGGCGGCTTCGCCATGCGCATCCGCCGCTTTCCCCTCGCCGAGTTGCGCGCAGGCGCAAAGATCGACGCCACCCTCCTCCTCGACACGCCCGCCGCCCCCCTGACCGAAAACATGGAAGGCTTGGCCGCCACCCTTGACGCCAGAGGCAACACCATCCTCTACGCCATCTCCGACGACAATTTTCTGGCGTTGCAGAGAACGCTGCTATTGCAGTTCCGGGTGGAGGAATAGCGGAGAGGGCCTTCGTAACAATATTCCATTAACCTGCGCCCATTCGACGCTTTGTTGCGCGCGCCCTTGACGCCTCCCGCATTGCACTATACCTGTTCGCACCTGCAACACACGCCACGCCGGAGACGACCCCATGAGCGCCAATCCCGCCCTGACCGAGACTGTTGAGGACACCCTGATCCCCGACCTGCTCCCGACCTGCGCGGAGGCGGTGAAGGCCGTCGAATCCGTCCTCGGTGCCGCCCGCACCGGCCTCGCCGCCCGCATCCCCCGCGACGAGAAGGGCCGCGTTTCCGGGGCCGCGCTGGAGCGCGAACAGCACGCTGCCCACTCCCTCGCATGGCTCGCCACCTATGTCGAAGCCCTGCGCCAGATGCACGGCTGGGCCGAGCGCCTGACCGCCGATGACCGCTTCGGTACGCTCGAAGCCCTGATCCTACAGGCCGCATTCGGCGAATACCTCGCCCAGATCGGCGGCGGCATCCCGATGTCGCAGGGCGAATATGCCCGCCTCGAAGACATGGGCGCAGGCGAAACCGCCCGCCGCGCCCTCGACGCCGCCCCCGTCCGCGCCCTGATCGCCGGGGGCGCAACCTCCCTGATCCGCGAGCAGATCGCCCACATCATCGCCGACCGCGACGCCGTCGCCACCTACGGCGATTGCGGCCTCGACGAAGATTACGAGATGATCCGCGATCAATTCCGCCGCTTCGCCGATGAAAAGGTCGTCCCCCACGCCCATGAATGGCATCTCAAGGACGAACTCGTCCCCATCGAAATCGTGCAGGAAATGGCGGATTTGGGCGTCTTCGGCCTGACCATCCCTGAAAACTTGGGCGGTTTCGGAATGTCCAAGACCGCCATGTGCGTCGTGTCCGAAGAACTGTCGCGCGGCTATATCGGCGTCGGTAGCTTGGGCACCCGCTCCGAAATCGCCGCCGAACTGATCTTGGGCGGCGGCACCGATGAACAGCGCGAGGAATGGCTGCCCAAACTCGCCAGCGGCGAAATCCTGCCCACAGCGGTCTTCACCGAACCCAACACCGGCTCCGACCTCGGCGCGCTCAAGACCCGCGCGACGCAGGACGGCGAAGACTGGGTGCTCTCCGGCAACAAGACATGGATCACCCACGCCGCCCGCGCCGACGTGATGACCGTGCTGGCCCGCACCGTCCCCGGCACCACCGACCACCGTGGCCTGTCCATGTTCCTCGCCCCCAAGACGCGCGGCGACTGCGAAAACCCCTTCCCCAACCCCGAAATTTCGGGCGGCGAAATCGAAGTCCTCGGCTATCGCGGCATGAAGGAATACACCCTCGCCTTCGACGATTACCGCATCCCGAAAGACGCCCTCCTCGGCGGCGTCGAGGGTCAGGGCTTCAAGCAGTTGATGAAGACCTTTGAATCCGCCCGCATCCAGACCGCCGCCCGCGCCGTTGGCGTGGCCCAGAATGCGCTGGAACTCGGCCTGCAATACGCCAAGGACCGCGTACAATTCGGCCAGCCCCTCCTCGCCTTCCCCCGCGTGTCGGGCAAGCTGGGGTCGATGGCGGTCGAGATCATGGTCACGCGCCAGCTCACCTATTTCTCCGCCCGCGAGAAAGACGCCGACCGCCGCTGCGACCTAGAGGCAGGCATGGCCAAGCTGCTCGGCGCCCGCGCCGCATGGTCCGCCGCCGACAACGCGCTTCAGATCCACGGCGGCAACGGTTTCGCCCTCGAATACCCCATCAGCCGCGTCCTCTGCGACAGCCGCATCCTCAACATCTTCGAGGGTGCTGCCGAAATTCAGGCAGGCGTCATCGCCCGGCGCGTGCTGGAAAGCTGAGAGATGGCACATTAAATTTATCTTTACGCACCAGCATAAAAGTTGTAGTGAAAATACCCTACAACCCCAATATGTCGGAAAATAAAGATATGTTTTTTAGAACCACTCGAGTGAAAAATATTGCTGATTCAACTGAAAAAAGAGGTTTACAAAAAGGGAACCACCTAGAGAATTGCGAGAGATGCAAATACTCTGTAAGCAATAGTAAAAGCCCAACCGGGCTTTCATGCACTGTTTACAAAGAACACATACCTGCAAATGGTGTATGCGGGCACTTTGATAGATAGGCGTATATTGAAACATGGATCTTTCAGACTTTATACAGACACTAATTTTAATTGGAATATATATTCAAGCCATACTAATCTGGCGAACTTATCGCTTAGATCACGATAGACGTAAAAACCAGTCAACTATTGATCATATAACATCAATCAGAGAACACTACAGAAAATCAAGGCAAAAAATCATTGATTATGTTGAGAACGGTGGGGATTTACACGAAAATATTTCCCCAGACATCAAATATGAAATGAAAGAATTTTTATCAATAATTGAACATTTTTCAGTTGGGGTCAATAGTGATGTATTTTCTGTCTCCATGCTTGAAAGAATGTCTGGCAATTACTTCCTGACAACTTTTGATAAATTTAAGCCATACATTGATTTTTCACGAAGCCAAGAAAATGGTACATTTTTTTATACTGAGTTTGAGAACATGATAAACAAAATTGAACAAATCAGACTGAAAAAATTAAAATCGTAACCATTAAGCAATTGAAATTAAATGGGTAAAATCCTTCCAAGCTAAACTCTTGGTGTGTTTTGCAGCCTATGATTGTTGAACCGACGCCACAGGTGCCGAAAATCGTACAGGCCAGACTCCTAGAATCGTACCATGATGATACGCTGACCCTTCGTAAACATTAACGGAGTAGTCGGATGAAACTTTCATGGTGCGTACTTGCCGTGGGCCTGCTGGGGTCGACGGCGGCAATGGCGGATGGTCAGGAATGTCAGG
>CALJIU010000053.1 GCA_937974055.1 uncultured Neomegalonema sp.
CTCGCGGGTGCGATGAGCACCTTTTCGGTGATTTTTATGGTGGCTTCGGGGATTTCTTCGGACTTGACCGATGCCGGGGTGTCGACCACACGGCGTGGAATGGTTTTGGTCACAGCGGGGATCATGTCTTCGGGGGCGCAAGTTTTGTTGGCGGCGTCGGGGTCGCGTTTCTTCATGGTCACTCTTGGAGGGTATCCGCTGAAGGCAACGCGCGTGGTGCTTGCAGGCTGCTTGACGACCTGGCGCTTTCGTCCCGTTTCATCCGTAATGATCTTGAAGATCGTAGGAATGATCTGCATGCGCTCCATCGGTTCCGAATTTACCCTGAATGTCGTGACGGTTTTGAGTGCCTCGTTCGGGCAACGCGCTTCCTCTAGGATGATCTTTCGGTCAATCGTCTTGTAGGTTTCGGGAACGATGTACAGCCGCCGGTGAGCCTCGCGGATCACCTCTACCTCGCGTTCCTCGTATTGCGCGGGGATCAGGCGACCGTCTTCGCAGGTTTCGTCCGCTTTGGCGGGGAGGGCGTAGGCGGTGAGGAGGGTAAAAATTGCCGCTTTCGCCAGATTGAGGTTCAAGCGTGACCATTTCCGCGTTGTCACCCTCGGACTCGTTCCGAGGGTCCATTTCTCAACCTTGGCAACCGGATCGGCGGAGGGGTGGATCGTCGGGACAAGCCCGACGATGACAGCGGAAAGGGTGGCGCGTTGGCTCATGTGTCGATCCAAGCCTCAGTAAGTGAAACGGAACGATGCGAGCATGAAATTGTCCCAAGCGTGGACATTTTCATGCGCTTTGTCATTCTCCAATTCCGTTTCCCTTTAGTTGTACGGGTCCATCGCGTCGCGCAGGCCGTCGCCGAGGAAGTTGAAGGCGAGGACGACCAGCATCACGGGGATCATGGCACTCGCCACCCAAGGGTAGAATTCGATCACCGTCAAGTCCTGTGCGTCGTTGAGCATCACCCCCCAACTGACCGCAGGCGGGCGCAGGCCGAGGCCGAGGAAGGAGAGCGCCGTCTCGCCCAAGATCATCGCCGGAATCGACAGCGAGGCGCTGACGACGATGTGGGACATGAAGTTGGGGATCAGATGCGTGCGGATGATGCGGGCGGGTTTCGCGCCCAAGAGTTCGGCGGCGCGGACGAATTCCTCCTCGCGCAGTGATAGCAGTTTTGAGCGGACGGCCCTCGCCAGCCCCGGCCAATCCAACAGGCCGAGGATGACGGATATCATGAAGAACACCGCCACTGGCGACCATTGCGGGGGGACCGCCGCCGAGAGCGCCAGCCATATCGGCAATTCGGGCAAGCTGCGGATTACCTCGATCATGCGCTGCACCGTGGAGTCGATCCAGCCGCCGAAATAGCCCGCCATGCCGCCCAGCGTGACGCCGATGAGCAGGGAAATCGTGATGCCGATCAGACCGACGGTCAGCGAGATGCGCATCCCGTAGACGAGGCGCGAAAAGACGTCTCGCCCCAGTCGGTCGGCCCCCAGCAGGTAGAGCGTGCCGCCCTCCGGCGGGCAGATCAGGTGGCCGCGCGCCTCGAACAAGCCCCAGAAGCGGTACGGCTCGCCCTTGCAGAACCAGCGCACCGTCTGGCGTTGCGTTTGGTCCTGCGTGTAGGTCCACTGGAATTTCTCCAGATCGGCCTTTGCCGTGACGGGGTGAACATAAGGAGCGACCAATGCGCCCTCGTGGAAGAAGTGCAGGGCTTGGGGCGGGGCGTAGAGGTAATCGGCGTTGCGCTGGTTGGCGCTGTAGGGGGCGATCAACTCGACGAAGGGGATGCAAAGGTACAAGAAGGCGAGGAACAGGGCGGAGACGACGGCGAGCCGGTGCCGCATGAAGCGGCGGCGGATCAGCTTGCCGGTGGGCATGTCGAGATCGGGGCGCGCGCCGCCGATATCAGTGTCGTCGCCATATGCCGCCGTGTCGGTGTAGCGGGTATTCGGATCGAGGGGGGTCATCGGCTGCGTCCTCCGAACCGGATGCGTGGATCGAGGATCGCGAGCAGAATGTCGGAAATCAGCATCCCCACGAGCGTCAGAGCCGAGACGAACAGCAGGATGAACCCGGCGAGGTAGTGATCCTGCGAACGCAGCGCCGCCAGCAGCGCGGGGCCGAGGGTCGGCAGGCTAAGAACGACGGAGACGAGGACCGAACCGCTGACCAAGGACGGCAGCAGGTTGCCGATATCGGCGATGAAGGGGTTGAGCGCGGCGCGCAGCGGGTATTTCACCACCCGCTTGACCGGCCCAACGCCCTTGGCCTTGGCGGTCGCGACGTAGGGTTTGCCCAATTCGTCCAGCAGGTTGGCGCGCAGGCGGCGGATCATCGAGGCGGTTCCGGCGGTGCCGATGACGATGGTGGGCACGATCAGATGCGCGAGGATCGATTTGAACTTGGCCCAAGACATCGGCTCGCCCTCATAGACCGGATCGACCAGCCCGCCGATGGGGATGCCAAGATATTGCTGGCCGTAATACAGCAGGATCAGCGCCAGCAGGAAATTGGGCGTGGCCAGCCCGATATAGCCGATGATGGCCACGACGTAATCGGTGATGCCCCCCGCCCGCACGGCGGCGATGGTACCGAGGGGCAGGGACACGACGTAGATGAACAGCATGGCGGCGAGGTTGACAACGACGGTCAGCCATAGCGCCTCCTCCAGCACTTCGGAGACGGGTTGATCGAACTCGAATGACCAGCCCCAATCGCCTTGCAGCAGGCCCGAATACCCGTCCGGCCCCGGCATCGCGCCCAGCCAGATGAAGTATTGTTTCCACTGCGGTTGATCGAGCGAATACTGCTTTCGCAGGAATTCGGCCTTTTCGATGCTGGCGCTTTCGCCTTGGGCCTGTAGCTCGGCGATTTGGTTCGACAGGAAGTCGCCGGGGGGCAGGTTGACGATGAAGAAGACGAGGGCGGAAACGACCGCGAGGGTCAGCGCCATGGTCATCAGGCGGTTGGCGAGATAGCGGATCATGGGGTTGAACCGTCGATGGATGCAATTCTGCTCCCTCTCCCGGCTTGCGGGGGGAGGGCCGGGGAGGGTGGCCATGCTTCACGTGCATATCGATGGACCCCCCTCCCAGCCTCCCCCCGCCATGCGGGGGGAGGGGCGTATCGCGCCGTTTTGCCGATACCGTTCACCCCCCTCATTTCAACGCCGCCGTTTTCTCTGGCGCGTCCACGAACCAGAATTCGTCCATCCGGTGCACGCCGAATTGAGCGCCCGGTTCCCAGGCGTAGAGCGCCTCGACCGGCACGTTGCGCAGGCGTTTGCTGACGACGACCGGCTGGGGTGCCTGTGCCACGACGCCGATCATCAGTTGTTCGTCGGCATGGATGCGCAGCATTCGTTGCCATGCCTGTTCCTTTGTGATCGCGCTGCCATCGGGCATCTTGCCGCTGCGCCAGCCTTTGTAGAGGTCCATCAGGGCCATAGCTGCGGGCATATCCGGGCCAGCGCCCATCGACCCCATCGATTGGTAATGCTGCCCCCATTTTGGCCAGATCAGCGTCGATTGCATCGTGGGGGCCAGTTCCTCTGGCACGCTTTTGGCGGTTGGTACGCCCAAGTCCCAGCCCGTCCAAGCGGTCATCATCGTCTGTCCGGCATAGGAACGGTTGCGCAGGATATCGCGGTCGGACGGGCGCGCGAGCAGTTTGACGCCGATTTCGCGCCATGTCTCGGTGATGAGTTCGAGGGCGTCCACCTCCTCGGATCGTTCGCCCGCCGTCTCGATGATGATCTCGACGGGGCGACCGTCGGGCAGCAGGCGGATGCCATCGCCGCGCCGCTCGGTCAGGCCGATCCCGTCGAGCAGGCTGTTGGCGAGGTCGGGGTCGTATTGCGACCATGCCGTCGAATTGGCCTGAGCGTAGAGGGGGCTGCCTTCGAGGGCCGAATTGCCCACCTCTCTCGCCAGCCCGAAATAGAGGGTGCGGTTGATGATGCGCCGGTCGATGCCCAGCGACAGGGCGCGGCGGAAATCGCGGTTTTGCAGCACTTCGCGCCAGATTGGATCGACATAGTTGAGGTTGGGGTAGAGCGCGATATGGGAGGATGCGCCGGTTGGCCAGAGGCGCGTATCGTAATCCTCTAGCCGTTCGCCCCGTTTGAGCAATGGGACGCCGCCGAAATCGAGGCCGCGCGCGAGCAGATCGACCTCGCCAACCATCGCCTTGGCCGCGAAGAGGCTGGAGGCGGCAACGCGCATGTCTACGGTGTCGATATAGGGAAGCTGCTGCCCGGTATCGTCGAAGCGGTGGTAATAGGGGTTGCGGGCCATGACGAAGTGCTGGCCCTTCTTGCCCGTCGTGTTGACCCACGGTTGCAGGGTCGGCAGGTCGGGATTGTCGTTTTTGTAGAGATTGTCGAAGCGGTTATGCAGTTGCGCCCAGTTGCGCATCTTCTTGCGTTCGATCAGCGGTTGGAGCGTGGCGATATCGACGTAGCGACCGTGGAATTTCTTCAGGTAATGCGCGGGGCGGTAGATGAAGGGCGGGCGCGCGGCGGCAAGGGCCGTCAAGAATTCGGGGTTTGGTGCATCCCATTCGTAGCGGACGACCGTATCGGAGATAATCGTCACTTCGGGCGGCTTTTCATCCACCATCAGCAGGCTGGGCGGGCCGGAGGGGCTAAGATCGGGGTCGTTCGCGACATCATCCCAGTAATAGCGGAAATCTTCGGTCGTGAAGGGGTGCCCGTCCGACCAGCGGTGGCCTTCGCGTAGTGTAAAAGTGAAGATGCGCCCATCCTCGACCTCGAAATCTTTGAGGATATCTGGATAGAGCGTGTATTCTTCATCATAGCCGACCAGCCGCGCATAACCCCAAACGACCATGTAGCGGATGTTCTTCGTCTTCGCGATCAGGGTGTGCATCGTCCCGCCGGGGCGTCCCGTGCTGCGGCCCTTGGCGGCGAGGTCGACCACCAGCGGTTCGCGCGGGGCGCGGGTTTCGACGGGCGGCAAGTCGCCGCTGCGCACGCGCTCCAGCAGCGAGGGGGTCTCGACGGGCGTGAAGGCGGCGGCGGGGGCGGCGAGCAGGGCGAGGGCTATCGAAAGGCGAAAGACGATAAGGCTACGCCGATCAGCCGACCTTTCCCTCGTCATCGTCGGACTCGTTCCGACGATCCATCTCCGAACTCGTTCCGCCGTGGAAATCCTAAGAATGGACCCTCGGAACAAGTCCGAGGGTGACGGTATCCTGAAGTCGAACAAGAAATGCGACGGAATCATGCGGACATCCTCACGAAATGGCGGGGATCGACTTCGTGCAGGGGCAGCGGCGTGGCCCGGTCGTAGCGGTAGGGTTCCGGCCACGCTTCGGGCCGCGCACCCGCGCCCATCGCGATGACGTTGAGGTCGAGTTTGTGGTCGGGATGCGGGTCGGGGGCGGCGGCCATCAGCGCCTTGGTGTAGGGATGCACCGGCGCCTCGAACAGGGTCTTGGCCGGGGCTTGCTCGACGATGGCCCCCCGGCACATCACGGCGATCTCATCGGCCAGCCGCGACACGACGGCCAGATCGTGACTGATGAACAGGTAGCTGAGGTTGAATTCCTCGCGCAGGTCTTCGAGCAGATCGAGCACCTGCGCCTGTACCGAGACGTCGAGGGCGGAGGTCGGCTCGTCGCAGATCAGCAGTTTCGGCTCCAGCGCGAGGGCGCGGGCGATGGCGATGCGCTGGCGCTGTCCACCGGAAAAGGCATGGGGGTAGCGGCTGAGATGCTCGGCGGAGAGGCCGACCCGCTCCATCATCGCGATGCTGCGGGCGCGCATCTCGCCCCGGTCGCAGAAGTCATGGACCTTGAGCGGTTCGGCGAGGATGTCCTGCACCGTCATGCGCGGGCTGAGGGAGGAATAGGGGTCTTGGAACACGATCTGCACGTCGCGGCGGAATTGCATCAAGGCTTCGCCGGTCAGGCCTTCGGCCTCGAACGCGCCGCTGCCCATATCATAGGTCACGCGCCCCCCCGGATCGGCGAAGGAGTCGCGCATGATGATGCGGGCGAGGGTGGATTTGCCCGACCCTGATTCACCGACCAGCGCGATGGTCTTGCCACGCGGCACCGACAGATTCACGTCCCGTAGCGCGTGGATTTTCTCCGACCCGATGCCGAACAGGCCGCGCCCGCGCGAAACGAAGGTCTTGCACACGTCGCGCGCCTCGATAATCAGGTCGGTGGCGGGGGCCGGGTCATGGGCGCGGTTGGCATCCACGGCGGGGGCGGCGGCGATGAGTTTCTTGAGATAGGGGTGGCGCGGGCTGGTCAGCAGGGCATGGGACGGTCCGCTTTCCATCACCTCGCCTTTGCGCATGACGGTGATGTAATCGGCCACATTCGCGACCACGCCCAGATCATGCGTGACCAGCAGCACCGACATGCCGGTTTCCGCCTGCCGCTTTTGGATCAGGTCCAAGATCAGCGCCTGTGTGGTCACGTCGAGGGCGGTGGTCGGTTCGTCGGCGATCAGTAGATCAGGCACGCAGATCGTCGCCATCGCGATCATGGCGCGCTGGCGCATCCCGCCCGACAACTCGAAGGGATAAGCGTCGAAGGTGCGGGCCGGATCGGCGAAACCGACCCCCTCGAACGTTTCGATGCACAGGTCGCGGTGGTCGCGTTTATCGCCGGTGCCGTGCAGGGCCAGCATCTCGGAAACCTGCGCGCCGATGGTGTGGAAGGGCGACAGGGAGGACATCGGCTCCTGAAAGATCATCGCGATACCGTCGCCGCGAATGGCGCGCATCCGGCTCTGAGAGACTTTCAGCAGGTCTTCGGTGCCGCCGCCTTTTTCGGGGCAGCGATAGGTGATCGTGCCGCGCGTGATGGTCGCCGTGGGGGCGAGCAAGCCCATGATCGTGCGGCAGGTGACCGACTTGCCGGACCCGGATTCACCGACCAATGCGAGGGTCTTGCCGGAGGGAATCGAAAACGAAACCCCCGACACGACTTCCTGCCGGTGTTTTCCCTTGCCAAAGGCGACGCCGAGGTCGGAAACGCTGAGGATGGTTTCATTCATGGCCCGACGCTAGCGGGGTACGTAAAGCGATACTAGAGGCAATGCGTGGCTTTTGGCTTTGGCTGCTGCTTAGGCCGACCATGCTCTGGCCGTGACCGTTGAGGTATTTGCTTATACGGGTCCGTTTTCCAACAGCCGCGCACGGGCATCGTCGTATTCGCGTATCAGGCGGGCGACGACGTCGGCGGCTGGTTGGACCTTTTGCACCGCGCCGATGCCCTGACCTGCGCCCCAGATATCTTTCCAGCTTTTCGGCTTGGATGCGCCGGTGCCGAAGTTCATGGCGCTTGCATCGCTTTCGGGCAGGGCGTTGGGGTCCATGCCCTGTGCCACGACCGATCCTTTGAGGTAATTACCGTGGATGCCGGTGAAGAGGTTGGAATAGACGATATCGTCCGCGCCGCTATCGACGATCATTTGCTTGTATTCCGGCACCGCGTTCGCCTCCTCGGTCGCGATGAAGGCGGAGCCGAGATAGGCGAGGTCTGCGCCCATCGCCTGTGCCGCGAGGATGGCGTTGCCGGTGGCGATGGACCCTGACAGGAGAAGTGGACCGTCGAACCAAGCGCGGATTTCTTGGATCAGGGCGAAGGGTGACCAGGTTCCGGCATGGCCCCCCGCACCGCTGGCGACGGCGATCAGGCCGTCCGCGCCCTTCTCGATGGCCTTGCGGGCATAGCGGTCATCGATGACGTCATGCAGGGTGATGCCGCCGCAATCATGGGCGGCCTGATTTACCTCGACCCGCGCGCCGAGCGAGGTGATCCAGACGGGAACCTTCCACTTGTGACAGATTTCGAGATCACGTTCGAGGCGGGTGTTTGAACGGTGAACGATCTGGTTCACGGCGTAGGGGGCGGCGGGGGTGTCGGGATGCGCTTGATTATGGCGGTCAAGCTGCTCGGTAATACGTTGGAGCCACGCATCCAGCAGGGGCGGTTCACCCTCTGCCTCGCGGGCATTCAACGCGGGGAAAGAGCCGACGACCCCCGCCTTGCACTGCGCGATGACCAGATCGGGGTTCGAGATGATGAACAATGGTGCGCCGATGGCAGGCAGGCGGAGGTTCTGGAGAATGGTGGGGAGGGTCATGGATGCGATCTTTTTTTAAGAGTGAAATGCGATCAAGCTGGGTCGT
>CALJIU010000054.1 GCA_937974055.1 uncultured Neomegalonema sp.
CTTTCCAGCACGCCGGGGGCTTCATCCAGCAGCAATTCGATCTCTTTGGGATAGATATTATAGCCGCCCGAAATGATCAGGTCTTTGTTGCGTCCGACGATATGCACATAGCCGTCCTCATCGATCCGCCCCAGATCGCCGGTGATGAAGAACCCATCCGCGCGCAATTCCTCCGCCGTCTTTTCGGGCATCTGCCAGTATCCGCTAAAGACGTTCGGGCCGCGCACCTCGATCTGCCCCACCGCGCCCTGTTCCAGCGTATCACCTGTCGCGGGGTCGGTGATCTTCAGGTCCACACTGGGCAGGGCAAACCCCACCGTCCCCGCGCGCCGCTCTGCATCATAGGGGTTCGAGGTGTTCATATTCGTTTCGGTCATGCCATAGCGTTCGAGGATGCGGTGGCCAGTGCGCTCCTCGAACCGGATATGCGTTTCGGCCAGCAACGGTGCGGAGCCGGAAACGAACAGGCGCATGTGCCGGGCGGCCTGTTCCGTGAACCGCGCATCGTCGAGCAGGCGCGTGTAGAAGGTCGGCACGCCCATCATCGCGGTCGCCTTCGGCATCACCTCCAGCACGGTGTCCGCATCGAATTTCGGCAGGAAGATCATCGATCCCCCGGCGATCAGCGTGATATTCGTCGCCACGAAAAGCCCGTGGGTGTGAAAGATCGGCAGCGCATGGATCAGCACATCCCCATCGGTAAAGCGCCAATGCTGCACGAGGGTTTCGGCATTGGAGAGCAGGTTGCCCTGCGACAGCATCGCCCCTTTCGAGCGACCCGTCGTGCCGGAGGTATAAAGCAGCGCGGCCAGATCATCGGCCTGCCGTGCGGCGGTCGGAAAGGTTTCGGCCATCCCCTCCGCCCCCGTAACCAGCGAGCCACCCCCCTGCCCGTCCAGCGTCAGCAACGCGGCCCCCAACCGCGCCGTCAGCGGCATCAACGCCGCCTCGCCCGCCGGGTCGCATATCACGACCCGCGCGCCACTATCCTCGATGAAATAGCTGAGTTCATCGACCGTATACGCCGTGTTCAGCGGCAGGAAGACCGCCCCCGACTGCACGCAAGCGGCATACAGCGCCAGTGCCTCCGGCGATTTCGCGACCTGCGCGGCAACCCTGTCCCCCGGCACCACGCCCGCCCCGGCCAACACATGGGCAAAGCGCGCCGCCATGCCCAGAAACGCCGCATATTCAAGCGCGCCACCATCCGCAAAGCGCAGAAAAGGCTCCCCCCGGCCCGCATGACGACCGAACAGGGTATCGTAGAGAGGGTTGGACATCGGCTCGGTTCCTTCAGGCGGCGTAGATCGTCTTGAGGGTCATCGGCAGGCTCACGTCACTTTCCCCATCACCGCATCGGGCAACCACGTCGCGATGCCGGGGAACAGGCACAGCAACAGAATCGCGATGACCATGCAGGCGACATAGGGCAACGACCCGACGAGGATCGTCCGCAGCGAGATATCCGGCGCAATCCCGTTGATGACGTAGAGGTTCAGGCCAACGGGGGGCGATATCAGCCCGATTTCCATGTTGATGGTCAGGATCACGGCAAACCAGATCGGATCGAACCCGGCGGTCAGAATGATCGGCAGCAGGATCGGCGCGGCCATCAGGATCACGGCGACGGGGGGCAAAAAGAACCCCGCGATCAGCAAAAAGACGTTCACCACCCCCATCAGAACCCAGCGGTTCACGTCCAGCGTGCCAATCCACTCGGCAATCGACTGGGTGATGAACAGCGAGGACAGCATGTACGAGAACACCCCGGCGGCGGCGATGATGAACAGGATCATCACCGATTCCCGCGTCGAATCCCGCAGCACCACCCACAAATCGCGCGGGTTCCACAGCCGATAGATCACCATCGCAATCACGAGGCACATCAACGCCCCGACCGCCGCCGTCTCGGACGGGGTCGCGATGCCCCCATACATCGCGTAGAGCACGCCGACGATGATGACCAAAAACGGCAGGACACGCGGCAAAATCTCGAATTTCTCGCGCCACGAATAACTGCCCGCATTCAATACGGCGGCATTGCCCGACCGCCATGTCGAATACAGCGACCACGCCATGAACAGCGACACCAGCAGCAACCCAGGAAAGACCCCGGCAAGGAACAGCCGCCCGATGGATGTCTCGGTCGCGATGCCATAGACGATCATTGTTACCGAAGGCGGGATCAAAATCCCCAGCGTCCCCCCGGCGGCAATCGACCCCGCCGCGACGGAATCGGGATATCCGCGCTTGCGCATCTCCGGGATGCCCATCTTGCCGATGGCCGCGCAGGTGGCGGGGGACGACCCGGACATGGCCGAGAACAGCGCGCAAGCCCCCAGATTCGAGATAACCAGCCCGCCCGGCACGCGGGTCAACCACCGCTCCAACGCCTCGTAGAGATCGGCCCCCGCGCGGGTCGAGGAGATCGACGCCCCCATGATGATGAACATCGGAATGGATAGCAGCGCGAAATTATCCAACTTCCCGAACAGGATTTCCGGCATCAGTTCCAGCGAGCGCATCCCATCGAAAGCCAGCAGAAACCCGGCGGATACGATCAACAGGCCCAGCGCGACCGACACGCCGGAGAACAATACGAAGATGGTGGCAAAGGCGACCAGCGCGCCCAGCAACAGCGGGTCCATCAGCGATCTCCCATCATCGGGGGCCGCGCATCATCGGGCAATCCGAAGGGCGTATCGATCCCCAACCGCATCGCGATGAAATCCGCGATCAGTTGCAGCAGCAGCAAGCCGAACCCAATGGGCAACGACAGATAGGGTATCCATAGCGGCGGCCCCCAGACCGTATCCGACGTCCACCCCCGGTCCCATGCGAAATGCCAGTATTCAAAGCCGTAATACAGCATAATCGCCACGATCACGATCGACAGCCCCAGCGTCACGGTCGCCAAGACACGCCGCGCGCCCATCGGCAGCATCAGGGGGATCAGGTCCACATTCACATGCCCGCGCAACCGCTGAACATAGGGCAGGCCGATCAGCGTCGCGCCAATCATCAGGTAGATCACCGCCTCCGTCTGCCACACGGTCGAGCCGTTAAGGACGAAGCGGACCCAGATCATCTGACAGGTGATGCCGACCGCCGCGACGATCATCGCCGCCGACAGCCACCCGGCCACCGTCGATATCGCTGCAACGGTTTTCAGAAAGGGATTGCCGCCGGTGCGGGCAACCATCGCGTTGCTTTCGCTGGCCATGGGGCCTCCG
Organism: uncultured Neomegalonema sp.; assembly: GCA_937974055.1. GTDB lineage: Bacteria > Pseudomonadota > Alphaproteobacteria > Rhodobacterales > Rhodobacteraceae > JAHDDY01. The sequence goes on from CALJIU010000054.1 coordinate 3,234, forward strand.
GTTTTTGGAAACTTGGCGCAGCCCCGCGCTTGATGCGGGGCTGCACAGGTTTCGCTTCAGATCAATCGACGGCAAGCGCCATATCGAGCAGTTCTTGGCCGCCCTTCACGTCATCGACGAACTTTTTCAGCGATGTTTCCTTGGCAATGGCGCGCCATGCCTCGAAGTCATCCGCGCTCATCTCCGCGATCTCGACACCGGCCTTCTCGAACACTTCGACCGAGGCTGCGTCCTGCTTCTTGGCTTCTTCGAGGTAATAGGCTTCGGCCTTTTCGGCCCCTGCCAAAATCGCCGCCTGTTGATCTTCGGTCAGATCCTCGAAGGTGGATTTGTTCATCAGCATGGGCTGGTACATGAACCACAGGGCGACATCACCGGCAGGAGTATAACATTCGACCTGCTCGTAAATGCGGTACGAAACAAAGGACGAGGACGAGGTATTCGCCGCATCCAGCACGCCCGTCTGCATAGCGTTATAGATTTCGGAGGATGCCATCGACGCGATCGAAGCCCCGGCCCCGGCGAGCATCTGCTCGAACGCCTTGCCTGCCGCGCGTGTCTGCAACCCTTCGACATCGCTCGGCTTGGTGATGCATTTTTCCTTACCGGCGAAACCGCCCGCTAGATAGCCGTGGACGAGGACCATGACGTCATCTTCGGCCATTTTCTCTTCCAGCGCGGCCATGAAGGGGCTGTCGCTGAGGCGTGCGGCGTGGTCGTGGTTCTTCACCAGACCGGGCATCAGGGTCAGGTTATAGGCGGGCTGCTGGCCCCCGGCATAACTCAGCGGGAATACGGTCATATCGAGCTGTCCACGCGATAGCGGCTTGTATTGCTCACGCGGTTTGAACAGCGATTTCGATGGGAAAATCTTGATTTCGAGGTCCACATCGGCGGCGGCAACCTCGTCGGCCACGATCTGCGCGACCTTATGGCGAACGTCACTGGTGGACCATTGATGCGATAGGCGCAACTCGTCGGCGCTCGCAAGACCGGGCAGTGCGATCATCGCGGCGGCGGCGGCCAGACTCGTATAGGGGAACGACTTCATTGTATTTCCTCCGATTATTAAACCCGATTCTGGATCGGTTAACCATCTTGGTTCCACATTTAGGACACGCGAGCAACTTTTGCGCGAATTGCCATAAGTGACTTGCCCTGCTACCTGCGAATCATGATCGAATTCGCCCTTGCCGTCTTCTTCCTTATCATCACGCCGGGTCCGGGGGTTCTGTCCGTGGCGGGGATCGGCTCGGCCTATGGCTACCGGCCCGGCCTGCGGTACATTACCGGATTGTTCGTGGGGCATAATCTGGTGGCGCTGCTGGTGATATCGGGCATTGCCGCCACTGCG
>CALJIU010000055.1 GCA_937974055.1 uncultured Neomegalonema sp.
GCATCATCGGGCAGGGGCAGCGTGTATTCCGCCGCACCGGACGGGCAAACCGCCGCGCATCCCCCGCACCCGGCGCAAACCATCGGGTCGATCTTCACCGTCTCGCCATTCGGCACGATCGCCCCGGTCGGGCAGACCTCCAGACAGCGGGTGCATCCCGGCTGGCCCGACCGCGAATGGGCGCAAAGATCGGCGTGGAACTGGATATACAGCGTTTTCTCGAACGTCCCGACCATCTCGATGGCCTGCGGTACCAGCGCCGCCACCGCCAATGGATCGCCCGGATCGGCGTGCAGATACCCGTCGCGCTTGCCATGCGCCGCAAACAGCGCCCCGCGACCGGAGACATCGACGATCATATCGCAGACCGATTTGCCCCCATCGCGCGGTTCCTCGAATCCAATCGCCCCACGCCCACCGGGAACAGCCATCGCCACGCCATCGGCCACCACCTCGAATGCCCCCAGCGTGCCGCCCGCATTGCGGATCGTTCCCCGCGCGACCTCGAACCCCGCATCCCACGGCAGCACGATCTCCTCCGCATCCGTCAGCATCGCCGTCACCGTCAGGCTACGCGACAACGTTTCGGCCAGCGGCAGCACCATGGCGCTGGCACCGTAGACGAGGCAGACGCCCTCGCTCTCGACATCCGCCGTGCCCGCCGCCCGCCCCGGTCTGTTCGCCTCCGCCAGCAGCGCGGCGATCTTGGGTGCCGCTTGGTCCGCCTCGTCCGACCACAGCGCCCGGTCGCGGATATCAACGGTCCCGGCCAGCGTTTCGACGTCCAACTCCTCCGCCACCTCGGTAAACCGTCCTTCCTCCTGCGCGCAGGCCACGATCACCGGTCCAGCGGTCAGCGCCTTGACCAACACGTCCGTCTGCGTCCGGCACAATGACGTATGCACGGCACTCGCGCCCGGACAGGCCGCGCACATCGTTTCGGGATCTGTCGCAATCGACCCCTCACAGTCGCAAAGCAGGATTTCGATGCCTTCATCAGCCATGACGCAGCCCCCGGAAACGGTTCTTCTTGTATTTTGCACTCATGCAGGGAAACCTATGCACATCAAGACGCCATAGGAAGCAATCCTTTGTCCGAGTTAGAAACCCTACGCGAGATCACGATGCCCGTTGGTGTCGTGCTGCGCCGCAGCCCCGGTATCAGCAAATGGGCGCAATGGTCTTGGAAGGTCATCGCGGTTCTACCGGGGGCCGCGCCCGCCGATTGGCGCGTCATGCGCGAGGAGGACGGCGTTACCGAATACCACGCCGCCACCCTGCCCCTGACCTTGCACCGCAAGGAAACCGAGGCCTACAAGGTCGCGTTGGCGATGAATCCGCCCAGCGTCTACGTCGTCATGCGCCCGGCAGAACCGGATGAAGGCACCCGTGACTACACGATCTTCCTCGTCACCGCCTCGCCCTATGAGGCGCAGGACTACCTCGATTCGGGCGAGGAAGTGGTCGAGCAGGTTCCCGCCCCGCCCGGCCTCGTCGCATGGATCAGGGATTTCACCGATGCGCATCACGTCGAGGATGTTTTCAAAAAACGCCGCCGCGACCGCGTCGATACCGACCTGTCCGAAGATGGCCGGGGCGACCCCCGCGTGCGCCAGACGGCAGACGTCTACCGCGCCCCCGGCGCGCTGAAGCCCAAAGGGACGATCCACTGATGCCCGCGCCGCCGAAAGATTCGCCAAAGGATGATGAAGCCTTTCTCTCCCGCTGGTCCCGCCGCAAACGGACCGATGTGGAGGTCATGGAGGAAGCGCCCGAAGAATCGCCCGCTGCCGAGGTTCCGGCGGAGGAACTGACCGACGAGAAACTGCTGGCCGAACTCGATCTGCCTGAACCCGACATGATGAAGGCGGGCGACGATTTCTCGGCCTTCATGCAGGCCCGTGTGCCAGAGCGCCTGCGCCGCCGCGCCCTGCGCAATCTGTGGCTATCCAACCCGGCATTGGCCAATCTCGACGAGTTGGTCGATTACGGTGAAGACTTTACCGACGCCGCGACGGTGATCGAGAACATGCAAACCGTCTATGAAGTCGGCAAAGGTGCCGCCGAAAAGTGGAAGGCACATCTCGCCACCCTTGCCGAAGAGGCAGAAGCCGCAGAACCCACCGAAGCGAAGCCCGACACCGAACCGGAGCCAGTCAACACGCAAGAACCCGAAACCGTGGTCGCACAGGCTGAACCCGCCCCCATGCCGGTGCTCGGCACGCCGGAAAACGACAGCGCCCCAATCCCGACCCCACGCCACATGCGCTTCGCCTTCGAGTGAGCCGCTTTACAAGTCGTCGAAATTAGGCAATTGTTCATCTGTGACGTGTGCAAATATCTAAAAAACAGACACACGCGCAGGGGAGAAAAACACGATGACGGACGCTGCGGCATCCCTTGTCCATGACGTGTCGGAAGAGGACGCACTGCGTGCGCAACTCTACGATTTGCTTGGCGTCGTCCTCAGAAAACCGCCCGCCGCCGACTTTCTGGCAAAGCTCGCCGTGTTGAACGGTGATGACTCGGATATGGGGCGCGGCATCACTGCCCTCGCACGGTTGGCGCAGGTATCCTCGCCCGAAAAGATCGACACCGAATTCCATCGCCTGTTCATCGGTCTGGGCCGGGGCGAGTTGCTGCCCTATGCCAGCTATTACATCACCGGATTTCTGAACGAAAAACCGCTGGCGAAGCTGCGCGGCGACATGGCCGATCTTGGCATGGTCAAGGACGCGGCGGCCTACGAGCCGGAGGATAACATCGGATCGCTCTGCGAAATGATGGCCGGGATGATTCAGGGCCGCTTCGGTGCGCCGGTTTCGCTGGCCCGACAAAAAGACTTCTTCTTCACGCATCTGGCCCCATGGGCCGAGCATTTCTTCACCGATCTTGAAGCGGCGGAGGGGTCGGTCTTCTACGCCCCCGTCGGCACCGTGGGTGCGGCCTTCATGCAGATCGAGAAACAATCGTTCCGCATGACGGAATGACCGGAATTCGACGCGGGGACGCTCGCAAAGGTCACTGAGGACGGGTTCGACGGAACCACAATGGGAGGACGAATGGTGTCCAAGAAGAACGACGAGGCCGTTAGCGGTCGGCGCGACTTTCTAAAGCTCGCCACGGTCGGTGCCCCAGCGGCGGTTGCCGCATCGGTCGCCACAGGTGGTCAGGCGGTCGCCGCTGAACCGACGGAACTCGGCTATACCGAAACGGCCCATGTGAAGGCCTATCTGGAAAGCTGCCGCTTCTAAGGCCCGTTCGGCTGCGTGTCAGGTTGCGGAAGCCCTGATATCGCACCAAACCCGGTCTGAATCGGTGAATTAGGGAGAATACCATGCTCAGGAAAAAATCCGTCGGGGTTGCGAAACGCCCCCGTGGATCATCGATCCTGACGACGATCGCGAATGAAACCGTCGATCGCCGTACGTTTCTGCGCAATTCCGGCCTTGCCGTCGGGGGCCTCGCGGCGCTCGGTGCAAGCGCAGGTTCGGTGCAGAAGGCCGCCGCCGCCACGTCTGGCGCGGGGTCCATCGAGATCAAAAAATCCGTCTGCACACACTGCTCGGTCGGCTGTACCGTCATCGCAGAAGTGCAAAACGGCGTCTGGACGGGGCAAGAACCCGGCTGGGACAGCCCGTTCAACCTCGGCGCTCACTGCGCTAAAGGGGCCGCCGTACGCGAACACGCCCACGGCGAACGTCGTCTAAAACACCCCATGAAACTCGAAGGTGGTGAGTGGAAGAAAATCTCGTGGGACCAAGCGGTCAACGAGATCGGCGACAAGATGCTCGAAATCCGCGAGTCCGATGCCGGACCGGATGGCGTGTACTGGCTCGGTTCCGCCAAGCACAACAACGAACAGGCGTATCTGTTCCGCAAGTTCGCCGCCTATTGGGGCACGAACAACGTGGATCACCAGGCGCGTATCTGTCACTCGACGACCGTGGCCGGTGTGGCGAACACGTGGGGCTACGGCGCCATGACGAACAGCTACAACGATATCCATAACAGCCGCGCTATCTTCGTGATCGGGGGCAACCCCGCCGAGGCGCATCCAGTTTCGCTGCTGCATCTGCTCAAAGCGAAAGAGCAGAACAACGCGCCACTCATCGTCTGCGACCCGCGCTTCACGCGCACGGCGGCCCATGCGGATGAATACGTCCGCTTCCGCCCCGGCACCGATGTCGCCCTGATCTGGGGTATTCTCTGGCACATCTTTGAAAATGGCTGGGAAGACAAGGAGTTCATTCGCACCCGCGTCTGGGGCATGGATCAGATCCAGTCCGAAGTCGCCAAATGGACCCCTGAGGAAGTCGAGCGCGTCACCGGCGTTCCCGGCTCGCAGATGAAGCGCGTTGCGCGCACGATGGCCAATAACCGTCCTGGCACGGTGATCTGGTGCATGGGCGGCACGCAGCACACGAACGGCAACAACAACACCCGCGCCTACTGCATCCTCCAGCTTGCGCTGGGGAACATGGGTACCAGCGGTGGTGGCACGAACATCTTCCGTGGCCACGACAACGTGCAGGGCGCGACGGACCTTGGCGTTCTCTCGCACACCCTGCCAGGCTATTACGGCCTCAAGACCGGCTCGTGGAAGCACTGGGCGCGCGTTTGGATGGGCAAGGATGCCTCCCAGGAAGACTGGGAAGACGAGTACCAATTCCTGCTGTCGCAATTCGGCTCTAAGGAGCTGATGGAAGGCAAAGGCATTCCAGTTTCGCGCTGGATCGACGGCGTTCTCGAAGACGCCGGAAACATCGACCAGCCGGACAATCTGAAGGCCATGGTCTTCTGGGGCCACGCGCCGAACTCGCAGACCCGCATGAAGGAAATGAAGACCGCGATGGAGAAGCTAGAGCTTCTGGTCGTGATCGATCCTTTCCCAACGGTTACGGCGATGCTGCACGACCGCGAAGAAGGGGCCTATCTGCTGCCCGCGACGACGCAGTTTGAAACCGAAGGCTCGGTCACCGCGTCGAACCGTTCGGTGCAGTGGCGTGAAAAGGTCTTCGATCCCCTGTTCGAGTCCAAAACCGACCATGAGATCATTGCGCTGTTCGCGGATAAGTTCGGCTTTGCCGACCGCT
>CALJIU010000056.1 GCA_937974055.1 uncultured Neomegalonema sp.
ACGGCCTTCTTGACAGCATTCGGGGCGTATTCGGTGACCGGCACCCCCGCCGCCGCCGGAACCAACAGGGCGATGCCACGGGCATGGGCGAGTTTGAGCGTGCCCACCGCGTCCTTGTTGACAAAGGTATGCTCGACCGCCGCGACATCGGGGCGGGCATCCTGCACCACCTGCGTCAAGGCACGGTGCAGGGCGACGAGGCGGGTGGCCAGATCGGTGCCCTTTGCCTGAATGGTGCCGTGGGCAACGTGGCTGAGTCGCGATCCGGCAAGATCGACCACCCCCCATCCGGTGCGGACGAGGCCGGGATCAATGCCGATGACGCGCAGTTTTCCTATCATGTTCCTGCGCTAGCACGAAGGGTGAACGAAGGCCAGCGCGAAGTTTACAGAGGCGACCGGACGGAAATTCGCGCGGGGAGGTTTGATTTTTCCACGGGCGCGGCGTATCGGGGGGGCATGGTATTCGTGCTCCTCCTCGCAGTCATCGTTCCGCTCCTCGCTGTACCGGGGGGGGCGTGGTTGTTGGAACAACTCGTGCCGGGGGCCGAGACGGCCCTGTGGAACCCCGATATCCTGTGGGCGCAGGGGGCGCTGGCGGCGGCCCCGTTGGTGGCGTTGGCGGTCTTTGCGCTGTTCGGGCGGCGGCAGGCCGGGGCGCTGAACGCGACGGCGGTGCTGACCGCGCTGATGACGCTGGCGGTGTGGGGATGGTATCATGCCGGGGGGCCGGGCATTGCGCAGGACAGCCTTGGCCTAGCGATGCTGGTCAGCCCGCTGGTGATCGGCGCACTGACCTTTATCGTCTACTGCCTGTTGGCGCGGGCGACGCGATAACCACCGCGCCGGGGGTCAGGGGACCGTCAGTTACCCAAAGTGGCGATATATTCGGCCAGCCACGGATCATCCAGACCCAGTTTATAGGCCCGCGCCAGATCGCCCCGCGCCTGTGCCGTGCGCCCGTCATCATGCAGCAGGCGCCCGCGCCGGTAATAAGCGAAGCTGTAGGCGGGGTCGATCTCGATCGCGCGGCTGAGATCCTGATACGCGGCGTTGAGGTCGCCCCGCGCCTGCTGTGCGCGCGACCGGCTGACATAGGCCTCCGCATCCTCCGGCGAGAGGGTGACGACGCGGTCGAGGTCGCGCACGGCGGAGGTGGGATCGTTCATGCGCATATGGGCGATGGCCCGGTTGAACCACGCATTCGCGTCCTCCGGGTCGATCTGAATCGCGCCGGTGAAGGCACCCACAGCCTCGCGGTAGCGGGAAAGCTGAATCAGGGCGGTGCCCTTGCCGATCAAGGATTGGGTGTCGTTGGGCATCAACGACAGCGCCCGGTCGTATTCACCCACGGCCCGCGACGGCTCACCCGTACGGATATAGGTGTTCGCGCGGTTGGCGTAGACGGTGGAAAGGCGCGGATCGCGCTCGGCGGCGAGGTTGTAATCGCGCAGGGCGAGGGAATATTGCTCGCGCTCGAAGAAGGCGACGCCCCGGTTGAGGAAAGCACGGGCCTCCTGCGCAGGGGTCAGCCTGCCGCTTTTGATGGCGACGGTGCAATGCACGATCAATTGATCGATCGTGGCATCCTCGGCCTGACATTCCTGAATATTTTTCGACACCTGCGCGGATGCCGCCACGCTGGACAACAGAAATGCCGCCGCCGCAAGCCAAACTTTCATTACGCAACTCCCTAACAAGGCGATTCGGCCCCTCTTCGTTCTATGTACCACCGGCATGGCGGAAATGCGACCGGGAGATGCGGGGTACGCGGTAGCACGCGCTTGCGGTGTTGCCCCGGTGTCGGGCATGGAGGGGCGGACACCCCCTCTCCCAGTACCGGACCTACATATCATGGCGAATTTTCCCGATATCGGCTTGCGGCGGGCGCAGGGGTCTAGCGATGGCGACAATCTGCGCGGGGCGTGGTGGATGATTGCGTCCTGCGCCGCCGCAACGGCCATGAGCGTGGCGGTGCGCCTGCTGGCCGATGACATGACGAGCGTGCAGATGGCGTTCCTGCGCTCGGTGATCGGGATCGTGCTGCTGGTGCCGCTATTCGCGCGGGCGGCGGTGGCGCATGGGCCTAGCCCGGTGCGGTTCACGCGGCCTTGGCTGCATGGTTTGCGGGGGATGCTGTTCGCGCTGGCCACGACCTTTGGGTTCTACGCACTGGCGCATCTGCCGCTGGCGACGGCGACGACGCTGTTCTTTCTCGCGCCGGTCTTCGCGACCGTCTTTGCCGCGCTGTTTGCGGGCGAAGGGGTGGGGCCGAGGCGATGGGCGGCGGTGGGGGCGGCGTTTGCCGGGGCGCTGATCATCCTGCGGCCCGGATTCGCGCCGGTGGATCTGGCGATGGTGGCGGCGATTGGCAGTTCGCTGCTATTCGCCGTCGCCCTGCTGATCACGCGGCCCCTGTCGCAGGCGGATGGGGGCGCGAGCGTGATGCTGTCGTCGAACGTGATCGCGTCGGTGGTGCTGGGGGTGCCTGCGCTTCTGGTGTGGATGCCGGTGCCGGTGGCGGTGTGGGGGTTGGTGCTGCTGCTGGCGCTGTCGTCTTCGGCGCGGATGTATGCGGATGTGCGGTCGTATTCGCTGGCGGATGCGGGGTTCCTCGCGCCGTTTGCCTTCCTGCGGTTACTGTTCATCGCCGCCGCCGGGTGGATCGTCTTCCGCGAGGGGATCGACGGGCCGACGCTGACCGGGGCGGCGATCATCGTTGGAGCGAGCGTGTTCATCGCGTGGCGGGAGGCGATGCTGAAGCGGGGTTGAGTGTTTCAGAGGCTGATTCTTGGCTTTAAGAGCGTCATAAACCGAACATCGCCAGAATCAGATATCTCCAAGAAAATCATTTGATTGAGTTGCAGTGAACATTGCAATAAATTCAAAATACAGTGCTTCATACGCATTTCAGGTGTTAACGTCAAAAGCAAAGATTTTCGTGGGTATTCTATATTTATTTCCGGTTCAGGATGAAAAATCGGGATTTTTTATTTTCTCATATCTTATTAATACCCATCGTTCGAACATCTCCTTATCTGCAAATGCATGTGCAATATTAAAAACACAAACCCCGGCCTGTTTCGGGCGCTTGATCCGGTCCCAGTCGAGTTCTGAGGTGGCGGATAGCGGTTCGTCGGGGTTCTTCAGGCAGCTTCGCACATCGGGGAATTTCGCGATGGCGAGGGCGAAGCCGAGGCGTGTCAGGCGGTCGACATTCTCCGTATCCTCGAAGATACGCCAGCCTTTCAACTCGTCATCCGCCACGTAATCGACGTAGACGTCGTGGAACGGGTGATCGTCGTAGTTCGGAATGATCGCCGTGCCTTGGGACAGCACGAAAAAAGCGCATGGGAAGACGACGCAGGCGGCAAGGAGAATGGTGAGTTTTCTTCTCATGGTGCCTTGGTTTCTGAATGGAATTTCACTTGGGGTGTCGGTGCAGGCTATCATTGGTTCCACAACCATCATGCCAAACGTGACGGAAGTGCAAAACAATACAGCGCATTTCGATTGTTCACACGATGATTGCGTGCATGTCATTGACCCCCGCCCTGCGGCACCCGTTACGAAACCTTCACACCTGTCCTGCAGTTTCGGGGTTGCGGCGGCGCGGGAAAATCCCTAAGTGGCCGTTCGAGCGCGCGTCTAAGGTGACGCGCAGGTTAACATCTACTGGTTGGGGAGGGTCGCG
>CALJIU010000057.1 GCA_937974055.1 uncultured Neomegalonema sp.
TCGTCATAGCCGATGGTCGAGAGCCAAAGGCCGATGCAGCCGGATAGCAGCCCCTTTACGAAGGATTTGCTGTCGAGCGAGCCGATGAGCGTGACGCCCAGAATGGCCATCCAGAACAGGTGCGACGGCCCGAAGGCCAGCGCCCATTGCGCCAATACTGGCGTCAGGAAGATCAGCAGCAGCACGCCGATCACGCCGCCGATGCCCGATGCGAGGAACGACAGGTGCAGCGCCCTCGCCCCCTCGCCCTGTTTGGCCATCTCGTGCCCGTCGAGGGCGGTGGCGATATTGGCGGGGGCACCGGGGATGCGCAGCAGGATCGCGCTGACCGCGCCCCCCGCCACCGTCGAGGTATAGGCCGCGCCGAGCAGGATCAGCCCGTGGGTTGGCGATAGGTGGAAGGTGAAGGGGATCAGCAGCGCGACGGCCATCGTCGGTGACAGGCCCGGCGTCGCGCCGAGGATCAATCCACCCACCGTACCGCCGAGCAGCAGCAGCATCGCCACCGGCTCGAACACGCCGCCGAAATAGCCCAGAAATTCCATTCGCGTCTTCCCCGTTCCACGCCTCTTATGGGAGTGGTTAACGATGACGCTAACGGATGAAAACGTGAATGCAAACGTTTTCATGCGGTATTTGCCGACCGGCTGGTCCGGTTGGAAAATTCCCTAGATTTCGTCCTGAACGAAGGTGCGGTCGATGAAATCGCCGTTCCCGTCATAGGCGCTGGTGAAGCTGGTCCAGCTTCGCGTGTCGCTGCCATCGACGAAGGTGACGCTCGTGCGCGTGCCGTCTGCGTCGTAGAGAGTCGTGCGCGTGTCGCCGTCGGTTTCGGTCAGGACGACGGACGAGCGGATGCCATCGGCGTAGTCGATGCGTTGCACGTTGCCGTTGTCATAAAGCACCTCGCGCGTGTCGATCCTGCCGGTCTCGGCATCGTACGTGCTGGTGTGGCTGGTCCAGATGCGGGTGTCGCCGCCGTCGAGAAATGTGATGCTGTCGCGTGCGCCATCGGCGTCGTAGAGGGTCGTGCGCGTGTCGCCATCGGTTTCGGTCACGATGACGGACGATCGGGTGCCGTCGATGTAGCCGATGCTTTGCGTATTGCCGTTATCGAGCAGGAGTTCGCGCGTGTCGATCCTGCCTGTCGCGGTGTCGTATGTGTTGGTGTAATTGGCCCAACTGCGCGTGTCGCTGCCATCGACGAAGACGACGCTTTCGCGCCTGCCCTCGGCATCGTAGAGGACCGTGCGCATGTCGCCATCGGTCTCGGTGACGAGGGTGGAGGCTCTGATGCCGTCAACATAGCCGGTGGTGCCGATGTCGCCGTTGTCGTAGAGTACTTGCTGCCCGACGATCCCGCCGGTTGCGGCGTCATAGGTGCTGGCATAGGTGGTCCAGCTACGGGAGTCGCTGCCATCGAGCAAGGTCAGGCTGTCGCGTGCGCCGTTGGCGTGGTAGGTGGTCGTGCGCGTGTCGCCGTCGGTTTCGATCACCCGCATGGCAAGCCGCGTATTTTCCGAGAAGTCCGTCTCGATCACCGTTCCGTCGTCGGTCGTCTCTGTCATCGTGCTGACCGCCCGGAAGCCTTCGGGGGTCGGCATCCCCCGGTTCAGGATGTCGGCCATGTCGATCCGCGCCGCGCCTGCGGTGAATTCAAAGGTGGCCGCGTCGAAGACGCCGTTGCCGAACTGGATGTACTCGACGCCGATCGTCGTTTCCGATCCGCTGCTGCCGATTTCGTCGTTGAAGCCCGAAAGGGAGGCGATCTTGAGGTCGCCGGGGCGTGAGCCGAGGTTCACCGTCAGGTCCACGCCGTAGTCGCCGAGGTAGATTGCGGTGTCAGTCCCTTCCCCGCCCTCGATCACGTCGCGCTGCAACCCACCGAACAGGAAGTCGTCGCCCATGCCGCCGTTGAGCCAGTCGCGGTAGCGCGCGCCGAGGATCACGTCGTCGCCGCCATCCCCCATAAAGCTGCCCGCGTAGGAGCGCGTCCCGTCGATGAAGTCGTCGCCCGCCCCCCCGACGAGGAAGGCGGAGGAGGAGCCGGTCGGCGTGTCGGAGCCGGAGACGATCCAGTCATCCCCGTCGCCGCCCGACGCGAAATCGACCGGGGAGCTGGAGGAGGAGGTGCCGGTAAGGATGACGTCGTCGCCGTCGCCACCGTAGAGGTAATCGACCCCGCCCCCGCCATCGATAAAGTCGTTGCCCGCACCGCCGAAGAAGACGTTGACGTCGATGTCGTCATGCGGCGCGGTCAGATAGTCGTTGCCATCGCCGCCATCGACCGATTGCAAGAGCCTGCTGGAATAAAGCCGCGAATTGGCGGTGCCGTCATCGGCATAGGTATCGCCTTGGTCGGTTAGGGTGATGGTGTTGGCGCGCCAGAGTTGGCCGGACAGTGCCGCCCCGTTGACCGTGCTGCCCTGATCGTCGGCAATGCCATAGACGAGGTTCGTCGCAAAGCTGCCGGTAAGGGTGTTGTTCGAGAGCTGCGCCACGGTGGATGAGAAATTGCCCAGCAGCAAGGTGCCGCCGGTGGAACCGTCCCAGTCGGTGTGGATGGTATTGCCGTCGATGACGACCGAGCCGGAATCGTGCCCGCGCTGGGGAATGTAGAAGACGACATAGGGATTGTCGGCGGAGGCGGATTTGATGATCTGGTTGCCGGAGACGAGAAGGTCGCCGCCCCCCGTGACATTGATCGCGTGGTTGGTCGCGCCGTCCCCGTCGTCGATGATGTTGTTCGTCACCCGCGTGAAGTCAGACACGACCGTCTTGATCGCGTGGCCTCTGTTTGCGTTGGTGAAGCTGGACCCCGAAACATCGACTGAATCGCCGATGAAGTAGATATGATGCTCCTGTGACGAGCTGCCGTTATCCACGAAGACCGAATCCTCGACGACCAGATGCTTGCCGTCGCCGTTATCCACATCCGATCCGAGAATGGCGTTGCCGTTGCCGCTGAAATGAGAGTTCCTGACGGTCAGGGCGTCGCCCTCGTGGCGGATCGCGGCCTCGTTGCGCTCTTGCGAATTGCCGAACAGGGTGCGCGTGCCGAAGAATCCGATGCCATCGAAGGTGGCCGACGCCCCGGATTCGACAAGGAACAGACCCTTGCGGAAGTCGGTGCCCGCGTGAAAGTTGGCTCGGTCGCCCTCGACCGCCGAGACGATCTCGATATCCCGGTCGATAACGAAGCCCTGAAATTCGTCGCGGTCCGCGACGGTATAGTCGCCCGGCTGGACCGAGATAACGGTGACGGATGGGTCGTCCAGCGCCGTGCGAATATCCGCCACGGATGCAGCGTTGAATAGTGTCATGACGCTCTCGAAAAATCGATTAGATCGATGCCCATGCTATCGTGCCCAAAAATGGTACGGTAGCAGGTTTTTACGACCTGCTAAGATTTCCCGCCTGACTCGCTTCGCATCCGGCGATAGCCTGCGTCCATGAGTACGCGCAAGGGACCGCCCGGTATCGTCGACGTTGCCGCCCGCGCGGGAGTGTCCATCGCGACCGTCAGCCGTGTCTTTGCCAAGCCCGGCATGGTGCGCGCCGATACCCGCGCGCGGGTCGAGGCGGCGGCGCGTGAACTGGGCTATATCCGCGACCGGGTGGCCGGGGCGATGCATACCCGCTTTTCCGGTACCGTCGGGCTGATCGTGCCGACCATCGATAATGCGATCTTCGCGGAGATGATCGAGGCGTTTGCGGGGCAGTTGCGCGGGCATGACCGGACGATGCTGATTGCAGCACACGGCTACGATCTGTCACTGGAAACCGGGATCGTGCGGTCGTTGCTGGAGAGGCGTATCGACGGGGTGGTTCTGGTCGGTTTTGCCCATGAAGCGGTGCCGCTGACGATGCTGGCGCGGCGGAACGTGCCGGTCATTGCGATCTGGAACTACGACCCGGCCTCGCCGATTCCGTGCATCGGGGCGGATAATGGGCGGGCGACGCGGCTGGTGACGGAGCATCTGTTGGGGTTGGGTCATCGCGATATCGCGATGATCTTTCCGGAGGCGGAGGCCAATGACCGGGCGCGGGACAGGATCGACGGGGCGTTGGGGGCGATGGCGGCGGCGGGGGTGACGCTGCCCGCGCATCGGCGGCTGGCCTGTCCCTATGATATGGGGGCGGCGAAGGCGCTGGCGCTGCGGTTTTTGGCGGATGATCCGCCCACCGCTATCGTCTGCGGCAACGATGTCATCGCGCATGGAGTCATCTTTGCCTGCACCGCGCTGGGGTTGCGCGTGCCACGGGATGTGTCGGTGGTCGGCATCGGTGACCTGCGTGGATCAGCGGAAGTGGAACCGGGGCTGACGACCGTGCGCCTGCCCGCGCGGCGGATAGGGCGGCTGGCGGCGGATGCGATCGTCGCGATGGGCGATAGTGGTGAGCCACCGGACCCTTTCCGGCAGTCGGTGGACGTGTCCTTCGTGGAGCGTGCCTCTACCGCCGCGCCCCGTGAGCGGGCGGTTGGAACGTGATGTTTTCACCATTGCTTTGATCGGTGATAGGAAGCCGAGGAACCGGCGGGGCGGTCCGGTGTTGTCGTAGTGAAGTCTTCAGGAGTGATCACCCATGGCCCGTGCAGTCGATATCGGCACCGTCGCCGCCGAAAACCAACGCCGGGCCGAGCATATCGCCAAACTCGCCAATGCGTTCGACAGCAAGTTCACCATTCCGGGTGTCGGGCTGAAGCTGGGCTACGATTCGATCTTGGGTCTGATCCCCGGTATCGGCGACGCAATCACCAGCATGGCGGGGGGCTATATCATCTATCATGCGGCCAAGGCGGGGGCGCGGAAGCGGATACTTCTGCGCATGGGCATCAACACGTTGCTCGACAGCACGCTGGGTTCCGTGCCGCTGATCGGTGACCTGTTCGACATGGCGTACCGCTCGAACACGCGCAACGCCAAACTCGCGCTGAAAGAGATGAACTACCATGCCGCCGAGCAAGGGCGGCGCAAACTCATCGCCTAAAGCGAATTGCGATTGTCCTGAATCACCACGCGCCATGTTTCGCGCAACTCTTGGCGCGAAACATGGCTCAGGTTTATCGCAAATCGCCTAGGCTTCGGTCGTTCCGTCGTCTTTGCCTTCGAGGGCATCGAGGCGCGCCTTGAGGGCCGTATTCTCCTCGCGGGCCTTCAGCGCCATCGTGCGGACGGCATCGAATTCCTCGCGCGTGACGAGGTCCATATCGGCCAGCCAGCGCTCGACCTGACTACGCACGGCGGTTTCCGCCTCGTCGCGGGCACCCTTTGCAACCCCGGCGACGCTGGTCATCATCTTGCCGAGGTCGTCGAAGATCCGGTTGCTCGTGCTCATATCGGCCTCTCTGTTGAACTGTGTGTCGATGTATATGGGGCGATTGGGGCCGCCGCTCAACCCGCAAGGGGCGTAAGGGCCGCGACATCCTCGCGGGGCAGGGCATCGCGCAGCGCCGTCATGCTGCGCCCCAAGACCGGGTGCACCAAGTCGGGCGCGACCTCCGCCACCGGAACGAGGACGAAGGCGCGGCTATGCATCAAGGGATGGGGCAGAACGAGGGTCGGGCGCACCGCTTCTGGTGGGGCATCGGCGACCGCCTGCCATGCCTGCGGATCGGGCAGGATAGCCCCGCCGCGCTCTATCAGATCGATATCGCAGACCCGTGCATCCCAACGTCCGGCCTTGCGCGTGCGGCCCAAATCGCTCTCAATCTTTTGCAACAGCGCCAAGAGATCGTACGCATCGCCCGCAAAGGAGACGATTGCCGCGCCGTTCACGTAATCCGGTCCCGCCCCTGCGGGCCATGCCGGACTGCGATACCAGCGCGACCGGGCGTGAACGATCCCGCCGTTTTCCTCGATCATCTGCAGCGCACGGAGAAGGGTTTCGCGGGGCTGTCCAGCTTTCGATGGCAGGTTCGCGCCAAGTGCGATAATCGACCGCATGTCGAGGGCCGATAGGGGCCTATTTTCCAAGCCATGCGACATTGAATACCCTTTCCCGAAAGCTAACTGTAATCTAAGATTGACAGTGTAACGCCGACCTTACCTGCCTACACATTTCAAACTATTCCGATAAGCCGAGGCATCGCAGAATGTTTTACCGTGACGACCGACTTGCCCTATTCATTGATGGTTCAAATCTTTATTCGGCGGCCCGCGCGCTGGGCTTCGATATCGACTATCGCAAGCTGTTGAGCGAGTTCGCCTCGCGTGGAAAATTGATCCGCGCTTTCTACTATACCGCATTGATGGAAAACGAGGAATATTCCCCGATCCGTCCGCTGGTGGATTGGCTGGAATATAACGGCTACACGCTGATTACCAAGCCGACGAAGGAATATACCGACTCGGCAGGTCGTCGGAAGATCAAAGGTAACATGGATATCGAGCTGGCCATCGATGCGATGGAAATGGCTGATAATGTCGATCACCTCGTCATCTTTTCTGGCGATGGCGACTTTCGCCGGTTGACCGAAGCGTTGCAGCGCAAAGGCAAGCGGGTCAGCATCGTTTCGACCATCCGTTCGCAGCCGCCGATGATCGCCGATGAACTGCGCCGTCAGGCCGATGCGTTCATCGAACTCGAAGACCTGCGCGATGTAATCGGGCGCGAGCAGCGCCCGCGCAGCCCTGAGACCGAGCCGCGCGGTGATACTGGTCTGGATAACAGCGACGACGATTGATCGATGCCGGGTATCGCGGGTCGTTTTATAGCGATTTGCAGATTGCGGGAGGCTCCGCCGCTGCGCGGGGCCCGCTGCGCGGGGCCATCCAAGTGCGGGGCAGCGATGGGGAAGCAGCGCGCGCTTGACATTTGAATGATTATCGGGTCGTTTGTTCTTGTTTTGTTTTTAACGAGGACACGCGCCGCACATGAGTTGGACCCGCTGCATCGAGATCAATCGCGAAGATTTGCTGCCCACGGTGGCGCAGATTCTCGCGATGTTGGGTGATAGCGAGATACTGCTGCGGCATATGCATCTGGCGATTCTGGCGCTGTTGCGACCGGCGGAATCGACGCTGCGACGGCTGATTGCGATTGCGGCGAAGGATATCGTGGTGAAGCCGCGTGCAAAGCGCGCGCCTCCATCGGGGAAAATTCCGAAGGGATCGGGCGGGCGCAAGCCTGTCTTTATGGTGATCGACCCGCGCAAGGAAGTTGGACCGCCGAAGCGGAAGACCGCGCCGGGATTTGGGCCGAATGTGCGGGGATTTGATGATCTGGACATCTCGCCGCCGGGGCGGGTGGAGATTTTGCCGGATGATCCGGTATCGGCTGCCGCTTTGCGTCGCCGGGTCGAGGCTTTGATTGCCGCAATGAACGATATTCCGGGGCAGGCTCGACGGTTGGCGAGGAAGCAGGCCGGGATGGCAAAACCGCTTCGGGTGATGCGTCCGGGGCGTCCACCGGGGCATGTTAAGCGCGGGAAGCGGCCAATCGATCTGCTGCTGGCGGAGGTGCATGAGCTGGCGCTGATGGCGCTGGCGGGGATGAAAGCGCCTCCGTAGGTTTAAGGATGAGGGTGTACGGATGGGGCCACCGCTGCCGGGCGGGAGGTGATTTGGTGTGTCTGCCGTTTGCGATATGTCATATCAATGGAACGGTGAGGTGCGGGAGGGGGTGGATCGAAAGCCTTCGAGGGATTTTCATGCGGTCGTCGTGGTGATCGGCATTCGCGCTTGCATTGAACCGAGCGCGGGATAACCCTGCCCGGATATGACGTCGCCCACGCCCTTCAAAACCGATGATACCAGGATCGGCTATGCCCTCGCGGCGCTGGCCGTGGTGATCTGGGCCGGATGGTTGCCCGCGACCCGCGTTGCGGTTGCCGATGGTATCACGCCGCTCGATCTGGCCCTGCTGCGCTATGGCGTGCCGGCGCTGATGCTGGCCCCGGTTTGGTGGCGGTTGGGGTTGTTCCCCAAGGGGCTGTCGCCGCTGGTTTTTTTGGCGATGATGGGGTGGGGGGCGCCCTTCGTCTTTCTGATCGCGACCGCGTTGACCCGTGCGAGCGTGGCCCATGCATCGACATTGGTGCCCTGCACAATGCCCCTGATCGCGGCAACGGCGTCATGGGTGGTCTATGGCGAGAAGATCGGCCCGCAACGCCTGATCGGCATGGCATTGATCGCGGTGGCCGCCCTGTGCGTCCTCGGCTCCGTGCTGATAGGGGCGGGGAATGCGGACCTAACGACCATCGGGATTCTGCTGCTGGCATCGAGCGGGTGGGCGGCCTACACGGTCGCCTTTCGGCGCAGCGGGCTGACCCCGATGCAGGCGGCGGCGCTGATTTTCGTCTGGTCGACGATTTTGCTTGTGCCGCTTATTGCGTTTACCGGCAGTGGCCTGCCCGATGTTCCGCTGACCACCATCGCGTTTCATGCGACGGCGCAGGGTGTGTTCTCCGGGTTCGTCGCTACGATTGCCTATGGGCTGGCGATCAATCGCCTTGGTGTGCCGCGTGCGGCATCGTTCAGCGTGTTGGTGCCGGTGCTGGCAACGGTGCTGGCCGTGGTTTGGATCGGTGAGCGGCCTTCCGCCCTCGATACGGTCGCGCTGACCATCGGAACCTTGGGCGTGACCATCGTGAATGGCGTGTTTTCGCGTGGGAGGTGAGGGCGCGGCTTATCCCTGCTTGCGGGCGTAGAGTTCGAGGCGGTGATGGACGATATCATAGCCCAATTCGGCGGCGATTTCGGCCTGTAACCGCTCGATCTTTTCGGAGCGAAATTCGATGACCGCCCCGGTTTCGAGGTCGATGAGATGGTCGTGATGCGGCCTGTCGCTGGTTTCGAAACGCGCGGGTTTGCCTTCGAAGGCGTGGCGGTCGATGACGCCCGCTTCCTCCAGCACCGATAGCGTGCGGTAGACGGTGGCGAGCGATACTTTCGGGTCATTGGCATGGGCGCGGCGGTGCAGGGCATTGGCGTCGGGGTGATCGTCCGCCTCGGCCAGCACTTGCACCAGCAATCTGCGCTGCCGCGTGATCCGCACCCCCGCATCCCGCAGGGCGTTTTCCATAGTCGATGCGGCATCTTTTCGGCTCATATCGAGAATGTAGCTAGATGCGACGCAGGTGCAAGTGGCACTTGGTAGGCGCGGTCGAAATGTGCCGGAAATTACGCCAAACGTGCGTATTTTCCGGCGCTTTTCCTTGCCCGTGACCGCGCCTCCCATTGTTGCAAATAATTCTCAACTGCATTGACACCCCCCCGTGCCAGCCCTAGCTTCCGCTCATGTCCTCCCGGAGTTTGTTCCCATGACGAAACCGATGCGTATCGCTGCGGCGATGCTGCTGACACTGGCGCTTGCGGGGTGCGAGGAGGAGCAGGCCGATGACCGATTCAAGGTCGTCACGACCTTTACCGTGATTGCGGATATGGCGCGCAATGTGGCCGGGGATGCGGCGCAGGTCGTGTCGGTCACGCGGCCCGGTGCGGAAATCCACGGGTATCAGCCGACGCCGGGCGATCTGACCAAGGCATTGGATGCCGATCTGATCCTGTGGAACGGGCTGAACTTGGAACTCTGGTTCGAGCAATTCATCGACAATCTCGGCGATAAGCCATCGGCGACCGTCAGTGACGGCATCGACCCGATATCCATCGCGTCGGGAGCCTATGAGGGCAAAGCAAACCCCCATGCGTGGATCGGGGCGGATGCGGCGATGATCTATATCGACAATATCCGCGATGCGTTCATCGAGCATGACCCGGATAATGCGGCGGCGTACCGTGCGAATGCCGATGCCTATAAGGCGAAAGTGCGCGAAACGCTCGATCCGCTGCGTGCGCGGATTGCTGCGATTCCGGAAGGCAAGCGCTGGCTGGTGACGTGTGAGGGTGCGTTCAGCTATCTGGCCCGCGATTTCGGGCTGAAAGAGCTGTATCTGTGGCCCATGAACGCCGATGCGGTCGGCACGCCGCAGCAGGTGCGCAAGGTGATCGACGGGGTGCGCGAGCATGATATTCCGGTCGTTTTCTGCGAAAGCACGGTGAATACCGATCCGGCCAAGCAGGTCGCGCGCGAAACCGGCGCACGCTATGGCGGCGAGTTATACGTCGACAGCCTCAGCGAGCCGGATGGCCCGGTGCCGACCTATCTTGACCTCTTGCGCGTTACGTCGCGGACGGTTGCGGATGGATTGACGCAACCATGAACACCGATGGAGGCGGCATCATTGTTCGCGATCTGACGGTTACGTATCGTAACGGCCATACCGCCCTGCGCAATGCCAGCTTTGAGATTCCGCGCGGCACGGTCACGGCGCTGGTGGGCGTGAACGGGGCGGGGAAATCCACTCTGTTCAAGGCGATCATGGGTTTCGTGCAGGCGTCGAAAGGCGAGATCCGCTTGCTGGGGCTGTCGGTCAAGGAAGCCCTGCGCGACAACACCGTCGCCTACGTCCCGCAATCCGAGGAGGTCGATTGGGCCTTTCCGGTATTGGTCGAGGATGTGGTGATGATGGGCCGTTACGGGCATATGGGCTTCTTGCGCCGCCCCTCGGACAAAGATCGTGCCGCCGTGGATGCGGCCTTGGGCCGAGTCGGGATGGGCGATTATCGCCACCGTCAGATCGGGGAATTATCCGGCGGCCAGCGTAAGCGCGTCTTCCTCGCCCGCGCATTGGCGCAAGATGGCAAGGTGATCCTGCTGGATGAGCCGTTTACCGGCGTCGATGTGAAGACCGAAGACCGCATCGTCGCCCTACTGCGTGAGTTGCGGGATGAAGGCAGGGTGATGCTCGTCTCGACTCATAACCTCGGCTCTGTACCCGAATTCTGCGACAGGACGGTGTTGGTAAAGGGCACTGTGGTCGCCTATGGCCCGACCGAGACGACCTTTACTCGCGCCAATCTCGAACTCGCCTTTGGCGGCGTGCTGCGGCACTTTACGCTGGGCGGTGATGAGTTGCACGACGATGACGACCGCCGCGAAGTACGGATCATCACCGACGACGAACGCCCCTTCGTGATCTATGGGGAGGGGGGGAAGTGACAGGCATCTTGGTGAAATACGGTATGCTCCCTCCCCCCGTGAGCGGGGAGAGGAGCAGAGCGTTCATACAATGACTCTCCTCGAACCCTTCGCCTACGCTTACATGACCAACGCGATGTGGGTATCGGCCCTCGTCGGTGGGGTCTGCGCTTTTCTGTCTTGCTATCTGATGCTCAAGGGCTGGTCGTTGATCGGGGATGCGCTGGCCCATTCGGTCGTGCCGGGGGTTGCGGGGGCGTATATGCTGGGATTGCCCTTCGCGTTCGGGGCGTTCTTTGCCGGAGGGTTGGCGGCGGGGGCGATGCTGTTCCTCAGCGGGCGGTCGGGGCTAAAGATCGATGTCATCATCGGCATCATCTTCACGTCTTTCTTCGGGTTGGGCCTGTTCATGGTGTCGGTAAACCCCATTGCGGTCAGTGTGCAGACCATCACGATGGGCAATATTCTGGCCATTACACCCGAAGACACGCTGCAACTGGTCATTATCGGCACCGTCTCGCTGACCATCTTGCTGGCGAAATGGAAAGACCTGATGGTCACGTTCTTCGACGAGAACCACGCGCGTTCCATCGGCCTGCGCCCCGATTTGCTGAAAGCGATGTTCTTCGTGCTGCTTTCGGCCTCGGTTGTGGCGGCGATGCAGACGGTGGGGGCGTTCCTTGTGATCGCGATGGTGGTGACGCCGGGGGCGACCGCGTATCTGCTCTGCGACCGTTTTCCGCGCCTGCTGATGGTTTCGGTCGCCATCGGTGCAGGGACCAGCTTTTTCGGGGCCTATCTCAGCTATTTCCTCGACGGGGCGACGGGTGGGGTGATCGTGGCGCTGCAAACGCTCGTGTTCCTGCTTGCCTTTCTCTTTGCCCCGAAACACGGGATGCTGGCGGCAAAGGCAAAAGCGCGGGCGGCTTTGCGGGAGCCTTTGCCATGATCGATTGGCTCACGCTGCCGTTTCAATTCCCGTTCATGCAGAACGCTTTTCTGATCGCCCTGATCATCGCGCCGCCCACGGCGATGTTGTCCTGCTTCCTGGTCTTGAAGGGCTGGGCGCTGATGGGGGATGCGGTCAGTCATGCGATCCTGCCGGGGGTCGTGCTGGCCTATATGCTGAACCTGCCGCTGATCCTTGGGGCGTTTGTCGCTGGCATGGGCTGCGCGCTTCTGACGGGCTATCTGGCCGAGAATAGCCGGGTGAAGCGCGATACGGTGATGGGAGTGGTCTTTTCCGGCATGTTCGCGGCGGGCATGATCCTGTTCGTGGCCTTCCCGACCGATGCGCATCTCGACCATATCCTGTTCGGCAATATGCTGGGGGTGGGGAAGGGCGATTTGCTGACCTCCGGCCTCATCGCCTTGGGCGTTTGCGCGGTGCTTAGTTTGAAATGGCGAGACTTCCTGCTGCATGCTTTTGACCCGATACAGGCGCAGACATCGGGCCTGCGCACGGGGTGGCTGCATTACGGGTTGTTGGCGATCCTGTCGCTGACGGTGGTGGCGACGCTGACGGCGGTGGGCTTGATCCTCGCGGTCGCCTTGTTGGTGACGCCGGGGGCCATTGCCTTCTTGCTGGTGCGTAGCTTTGGCGCGATGCTGATCGTGTCGGTCTTGGTTTGCCTCGGCTCGATGCTGTCGGGAGTGTGGCTCAGTTTTCACCTCGACAGCGCGCCCGCCCCGACCATCGTGCTGGTGCTGACGGTGCTGTTCTTGGGGGCCTTCATCCGTCGTCTCGGCCAGAACCGGCGCGTCGTCTGAAGCGGATTACCACGCGCGGTCGTCCTCGCGCAGCATCTTCCAGAACCGTTTGCGCGGCGCGTATTTCACCCGCAGATACTGCACGAAGCGGTCATGGGGGGCGATCTCCTCCCAGGATTCCACGGCCCCGGCCAATGCCTCGCAGGTATGCAGGTTACGCGCGGCATTGGCGTAACGGCTGGCTTTGATCCCCCGCAGCGTATCCTCGATCATCGCGCGCAGCAGCAGGGTGGCGGCCAGCGGTGCAGTTCTCTCCAGCGCATCGGCGGCAGGGCCGAGTATGCCGTAGAGGCTGCCGTCGAGCACATCGCGCCGGTCGAGGACCAGCGCGGCGGCCCGGCGCAGATCGGGCCAACCGATCAGGAACTCCAAGGCACGGTGAAAATCGGGGCGGGTGACGACCCGGTCCAGCGCCTCCTCCTCCGCCTCGATATCCTCGAAATCGGGCAAGCGCGAAAGATACGCGCGCAGCATATCCGCATCCAGATCGCGCTCAAAGGCGTCGCGCCGTAGAGTCTGCGCCTCTTTGTCCCGCCCCAGCGCCTCCAAGGCCAACAGCCGCACACGCGCCCATTCCCTGCGCCCCGACGAGCGTGACGGCTCGGCGGCATCGAGAAATTTCAGCGCCTCCGCCGCCCGATCCGCCCCGACCAGCCGTTCGGCAATGCGCGCCGCGATGGGCGGTTGCGCCCGCAGGTCCGGCGTATGCTCCGCGATATATCCATCCACATCGCCCAACTCGTCGGCGATTTGCAGGAGCGCGAGGTGAATCGCGGCCCCCGCCCGCCGGGTCGCCCGCGCCCGTCCCCCCCGCAGCAAGTCGCGCAGGTGGGCGAGGCCATCGGGACCAAGGGCAGGAGATGACGCTTCGACCAGCCCGTCGAATTCGCCATATCGGTTCGCATCGGTGAGGGCATCGAACACCTGTTCGGCCAGCGTTTCCGGCGATGGTTTGGCCTTTGCGGCAATCACCCCAAGATCGCGGCAGGCCTGCGCAAACAACTCGGCCACCGCCCCCGCGCTGTCATCGGTGCGTGCATGAACAGGCCCGGCCAGCGCCATAAATCGCCATGCCAGATCGAGTGCTTCGGCGGGGGCGTCTTCGGCGACGGTCACGATCATAGTGCGGTGATGGTCGAGGTCGTCCATGAACGCGCGCCGCTTGCGGTAGCCGACCCGCGATTTCGAGCGGCGCAGTGTGACCAGCCGTTTAGACACTGCCGCCGCAAGGGCCGATCCGCCCGCCGCCTCCAGCAAGGCCGCCCGTGCCCGACGCTTTCGCGCGGCATCGCCCTCGACGACATCCATCACCAAAACCGCCAAGCGCTCCGCGCCCAGCGTTTCGAGATTCTTCGCGTTCAGGGTTGTTTTCGCGGCCATCGCCTCGCTTCGCGAAAAGCTGTGGTGCGGTCGGGGAGACTCGAACTCCCACGGGTGTTACCCCACAGCGACCTCAACGCTGCGCGTCTACCAATTCCGCCACGACCGCATTTTCGGGCAGGGCCGTGCGATAGCAAAGGGCGGACGGCTTGGGAAGTGTTATTTTCACCGATCCATGCGGATCATGCGCGAAATTTTGCCAGCATCTCGCGGTCGATCTCAATCCCAAGGCCGGGAGCGGTGGGAATGGCCACGCGGCCCGCATGATGCTCGATGGGATCGCGCAGCACGGCCATGCGATAGGCATGGGGGGTGCGGTCGAATTCCAGCCACGGGTCGCGAGCCACATGCCGCCCCGGCTGCGGCGGAATCGTCGCCAGCATATGGAGCGAGGCCGCCACCGCCACCCCTGTGCCCCAGACATGCGGCACCACTCGGATGCCCCGCGTTTCCGCGTCCGCGATGATCTTGCGCATCTCGGTGATGCCGCCACAGCCCGCCACATCGGGTTGCAGAATATCCACCGCCTCCGCATCCAGCGCCTGCCGGTGTGCCGCCCGCCCGTGCCACGTCTCGCCCCCCGCCACCGGGATTGGTTGCCCCTCTCGCACGCGGACATAGGCGGTCAGATTTTCCGGCACCACCGGCTCCTCGAACCAATCGATCCGGCAATCCGCGACCCGCCTGCCCAGCTCGATGGCTTCGATGGCGTCATAGCCGTGATTCGCGTCGATCATCAGATGCGCGTCGCCGATGGCCGCCCGCACCGCACGGATGACCGCCTCGTCCTTGTCCACGCCGAACCCGATTTTGATCTTCGTCGCCGTGAAGCCTTCGGCGATATACCCCGCCGTTTCCTCGACCAGCCGATCCAGCCGATCCCGGCCATGCGGGCGAAATCCGCCCGTCGCATAGGCGGGCACATCCGCCCGAAACGCCCCGCCCAGCAGGGTATGGACCGGCACGCCGTAATGCTTGCCCGCGATGTCCCATAGCGCGATGTCGATGCCCGATTGCGCCGTCACCGTCGCCCCGCGCTGCCCCTGATCGCGCCATGCGGCGTAGAGGTCGAACCAGATCGGCTCGATCATCAGCGGGTCGCGCCCGATCAATGCGGGCGTCATCGCCTGCACGATGGCCGCATTCACCGCCGTCGGCCCCAGACATTCGCCCCAGCCGGTGATGCCCGCATCCGTTTCGATCTCCACCAGACAGGCCGCCCGCTCGGTAAAGGTCGAAAACGCGCTGTCGAACCGCTCATCCCCGTCCAAGGCTTGGGTCAGGCGGTGGGTGTGGATGGCGGTGATCTTCATGGCGGCAATCCTCCTGCACAATGCGTTTCCAGTCGTAATCCTTCCCGCGATCCGGCACCATACCCCCCGCACAGCCCGGAGAAGACCATGCCGATATTTCCCACCGACCGCCCAAAGATTTCCCGCCTGATCGTCACCGGGGCCGCCGGGGGCATCGGGCGGATGATCCGGGGCAGGCTCGACCACCTCGCCGATGAGGTCGTCCTGTCCGACCGCACCGATATCCACGTTTCCGGCAACGAGGTATCGCGCCCTTGCGACCTGACCGACCTCAATGCGGTGCGCGGCGTCCTGCGGGGGGGCGGTGATATCCTGCATTTCGGCGGGCAATCATTGGAGGCACCCTTCGAGACGATCCGCGACGCGAACCTGATTGGCACCTATAATCTGTACGAAGCCGCCCGCCTCGAAGGCATCCGCCGCATCCTCTTCGCGTCCTCCAACCACGCCATCGGCTTCCACCCGCGCGAGGCCCGCCTCGATGCCGACAGCCCGACCCGACCCGACACGCTCTACGGCGTCTCCAAGGTCTATGGCGAGGCGATGGCCCGCCTGTATTACGAAAAATTCGGCATCGAGAGCCTGATCCTGCGCATCGGCTCGATTGCGCCCAAACCCGCCGATCAACGGCAGCTCGCGACATGGATGTCGGTCGAGGACACGATCCGCCTGTTCGGGCGCATGATCCACGTCACCCGCCTCGGCTGCCCCATCGTCTACGGCATGTCGGATAATGCGGAGGCATGGTGGGATAATCGTCAGACCGCCTATCTCGGCTGGCACCCGCAGGACAGCGCCGAGGATTGGCGCGCCGATACCCCCGATGACGGCTGGCACCCCGACGAACCGAAGGCCCGTTATCAGGGCGGCGTCTTCGTCACGCACCCCCATCCGGGCACCGAAGAGGGCACATAGTCTGTGCCGAAAACTGACCACTCAGATCGACACGCCACCGACAGCCTGACCAACCCGCCGCACACCCCTCAAACCCCTGCATTTCCGGGCTTTTGGAGCGCCAAACCCATTGTTTCACGTGAAACAATTGCGCGATTGTCGACAGTCGTATTCAACCAAAAGAGGAAACATCAATAAAATCAATATCCCGATAAAACCACCATCCCCGCGATTTTCGATTTCCCTCTTCGCCCCACGCACCCGCGCCACCACGGAATCGGAACCAGTCGACGCCAGCCCTCTCGTATCAACCGCCGATTGCGCGGCTCGCATTATAATATCAGCGGCCCT
>CALJIU010000058.1 GCA_937974055.1 uncultured Neomegalonema sp.
ACATGGACATCCACTGAATACTGATCACTGCGCTCCCACAATTCAATCTGTGCCAGCACCTGATTGGTGAAAGAGGCTGACATGACAAAACTGGGATGGCCGGTTCCACAACCCAGATTCACCAGACGCCCCTCTGCCAGCAAGGTAATGCGTTTGCCATCGGGGAAGATAACCTGATCCACCTGTGGCTTGATGTTCTCCCAGGTGTACTGCCGCAGACCTGCAACGTCGATCTCGTTGTCAAAATGGCCAATGTTGCAAACGATGGATTCGTTCTTCAGCCGCTTCATGTGCTCATGTGTAACCACGTTGACGTTACCGGAAGCGGTGACGACGATGTCCACCTGATCGGCAACATCATCCATGGTGACAACACGATAACCTTCCATCGCTGCCTGCAATGCACAGATCGGATCGACTTCGGTGACCCACACAGTAGCGCCCATGCCACGAAAAGCCTGTGCGCAACCCTTGCCCACATCACCATAACCCAGCACGATGGCAATTTTGCCTGCCACCATGACATCGGTGGCACGCTTGATGCCATCCAGCAGTGATTCACGACAGCCATAGAGGTTGTCGAACTTTGACTTGGTTACCGAATCGTTCACGTTGATGGCAGGCACCTTGAGTGTGCCCTTCTTTGCCATTTCAACAAGACGATGCACGCCGGTTGTCGTCTCTTCCGACAAGCCCTTTACGCCTTCCATCAGTTCTGGGTAATCATCGTGCATCATGGTGGTCAGATCGCCGCCATCGTCCAGAATCAGGTTGGGCGTGCCTTCTGGGTTTTCGGCGGTGACGGGCCAATCGAAGATCTTGTCGACATAGAGCCAGTAATCTTCGAGCGACTCGCCCTTGATTGCGTAGACGGGCGTTCCACCAGCGGCGATGGCGGCGGCGGCGTGGTCCTGCGTCGAGAAGATATTGCAGGTGGCCCAGCGGATATCCGCGCCAAGCTCGGCCAGCGTCTCGATCAGCACGGCGGTCTGGATGGTCATGTGCAGCGAGCCGGTGATGTGCGCGCCCTTGAGCGGCTTGTCCTTGCCGAATTCCTCACGGCAGGCCATGAGCCCCGGCATCTCTGTCTCGGCAATCTCGATCTCCTTGCGACCGAAATCGGCGAGGGAGATATCGGCGATGGCATAATCGTGCTGCGTCGGGGCGTCCATAATGGTCATCCTGCGTTGGAAAAGGGGGGTGGCGTACCACCGTTGACATATCCTTACCAAACCCGAAGCAGACACGCAATCACGACATATGGAAATCATTATGTGTGTGTTGCTGCAGTGGAGCTAACCGGTTCTCAATCGTTCTATGCAACCGTCATGGTGAGTGGATCGAATGGATGGCGGCATGAAGATTTTGTACATGGTAATGGCGGCGGTTGCTGGTGTGGCGGGCGCTGCTGGGGTCAATATGCTGCTAAATGGCACAACCGCACCAGCGGCGGTGATGCACGGTGCTGCTATCGAGAAGGCGCCGGGGGGCGATGAATTTGCCTCATACCAGCGCAATATCCTTGCGAAAATGGCCCAAGAATCCGTAGTGGATGGACTGCCCGCACCGGAAATGACCTATGCGGTCGATGGATGCGTGATCCGGCTGGAGTCGAAAGTCTGGCAGTGGCAGGCGGAGGTCGATGCGCAAATGCAGGCGGCTATGCTGAAATTCCAGGAGCAAATGGGCGGCGATGCCACGAAAATCCTGAATGATATGACGCCAGAACGAGCCAGCGGGCAGAAATTATTCATCCATGCTGTCGAGCGCTTCGATCTGCGCACCTTTGATCTGACCACGTTCAAGGAACGTGAAAAAGACGGGTATGTTTGGGCCTATGCCCAGCGTCTGCCCTTTGCAGGGGGTGACGATCCAACCAACCGTGCGGTGATCGACGCATGGGTCGAAATGGCCGAAACGCCGGAAGAAGCCGAGGAAATCCGGCAATTTGGCAAGAGAGGCCGCGTTACCTACAAGCTGAACGAAGCGAGCAGCAAGCAACCTGACTGGAATGAGCGTCGAGAGACATTTCGCGGCTTGGCGGAAGGGGCGCTCGCCAGCGAAGGCGTCACGAACATGACTGTCGGCAGAAGTTATTCCGTATTGGCGGACGGAACGCGCGACCTCATAAACGGTAATCTTGGGCAACCGAAGCATGTCGTCGTGTTCGCCGCCAACGCGGCGGAGGCGAAAACGCAAGTGGCGCAGTTGCGCGATTGGAAGGCGCAGAACTGCCGATAGGGCGGTTTTGGCGTGCGATCAGAGTTGCACTGGGTATCCGATACCGCTATATCCCGCGCTTCGACAGACGGTCCGGCCAGTGTGGGCTGCCGAGTCCGTCTTGAACTGCACCATTGATGGAGAGCAAAATGCCCAAGATGAAGACGAAGTCGGGAGCGAAGAAACGCTTCCGGGTCACGGGAAGTGGCAAGATCAAGGGTTCGGCTGCGGGCAAGCAGCACGGCATGATCAAGCGGACGAACAAGTTCTTGCGCAACGCGCGCGGAACGATGGTTCTGTCCGAGCCGGATCAGAAAATCGTCCGGCAGTTTCTGCCATATAGCCGCTAAGGGAGGTATCCAATGTCACGAGTAAAACGCGGTACCGTCCAGAAGGCGCGCCATAAGAAGGTATTGGAGCAGGCCAAAGGCTATTACGGACGGCGCAAGAACGTCTTCCGGGTCGCCAAGCAGGCCGTCGACAAGGCACAGCAATACGCCTATCGCGACCGGAAGGTCCGCAAGCGTAACTTCCGCGCCCTGTGGATTCAGCGTATCAACGCCGCCGCGCGCGAGCATGGCATGAAGTACAATCAGGTGATCGACGGGCTGAACAAGGCGGGCATCGAGATCGACCGCAAGGTGCTGTCCGATCTGGCGATCCGTGAGCCGGAAGCGTTCAAAGCGATTTTGGATCAGGCGCAGGCCGCACTTGGTGAGGACGCCAAGCAAGCCGCCTAAAAACATTCGTAGTTTTGAAGAACACGAACGAGCCGTCCGGTTTTTCGGGCGGCTTTTTCGTGTCAGGTGGCCGGAACGCATGATAGGTCGAATTCTTCGGATTATCACCGAGGCGTAATCGCGATGGGGGAAAAGAGTGATGGAGACGAAAGCGTTGATCGAGGCGTATTATGACGCCTTCAACGATAATGACAGTGACGCGATGCTGGCGCTCTTGGCAGATGACGTCGTGCATGACGTCAATCAGGGGGAGCGGCGGACCGGCAAGGCGGCATTTGCCGAATTCAACGCGAAGATGGCGAAATGCTATGCCGAGCGCCTGACTGATATCGCGGTCATGGTCGGTGACGATGAAACGCGGGCGGCTGCGGAGTTCACAGTGAACGGCTTTTACATCGCAACCGATGAGGGGCTGCCAAAAGCGGAAAACCAGCGGTATTTGCTACCCGCTGGGGCGTTTTTTGAGGTGGCGGAGGGTCAAATCACGCGGGTGACGACCTATTACAATCTCGAAAACTGGTTGGCGCAGATCAAGGCGGGGGGTTAATTCGTCAAAGTGAGATAGCTGCGCCTTTTCATCGAGTTCTGCGCTGTCACCCTCGCACTTGTTGCGAGGGTCCATTCTTCAACTTGGTGCGAGTGAGCGTGTTGATGGATGGATCGTCGGAACGACCGCTGCACGGTGCAGCCGCGACGATGACGATGCACACAAGGCAATCTTTTGGCGCAGCAGTATGAGGTAGCGAACCAGTCGCCCCTCATCAGCCGACAACCTGGCGCGAATGCGGGTGATGCCGGGCTGTGAGTCGCTGGCATATGCCAGCCCCGTGCCGGTGATTTCTGCCGTGTTCATCCGTGCGCCCTTTCTTTTCTGTCCGATAGGGCGGTAATGCGCGGGAGGGGACGCGGTTCTTCCTCGTCGGTCGCTATGCTGTTTCGGCGGTCAGGTAACGGCGCGGGATGGGTCGGGGCAAATGGTGGGCAGGCCGTCGGCCTTCCATGCGAGGATGCCGCCTTCGAGATGGGCGATGGAATCGACGATGCCCGCTTGGATCAAGCCACCCGCAAGTGAGGCCGTGCGTGCGCCGGAGCGGCATTGCAGGATGATCTTCTTGTCGGTCTGGGTGGGCAAAGCATGGGGCTGAAGCTCTTGCAGGGGAGCGAGCATTGCGCCGGGAATGCGCTCGGCGGCAAATTCCTCGATGCCCCGGATATCGAGCAGGATAGCGGTGCCGTCATTGATTGCGTCGAGCGATTCCTGGGGGGAGAGGCGCTCGAAGGTGCCGCCGTTGAGGGGTTCGGTGGTGGGCATTGGTGTTCCTCGCAACTTTGTATCGGACCGTCATCGTCGGGATTGTCCCGACGATCCATTTCCAGCGAAATCCGATGGGTGGACCTTCGGGACAAGCCCGAAGGTGACGGTATGTGGATCGACAATCAGACCTTCGACAATGCCTTGTCGAGATCGGCGATTAGGTCGTCGGCGGTTTCCAGGCCGATGGAGAGGCGAACAACTTCCGGCCCCGCGCCCGCGAGTGCCTTATCGGCATCCGAGAGTTGACTGTGGGTGGTGGAGGCGGAGTGAATGATCAGCGACCGTGCATCGCCGATATTGGCGAGGTGGCTGAAGAGGCCCAAACCCTCGACCAGCTTGACGCCGGCATCGTAGCCGCCCTTGAGGCCCACCGTGAAGACCGCGCCCGCGCCCTTGGGCAGGTATTTCTGCGCCCGGTCATAATAGTCGGAGGATTTGAGGCCGGGGTAGGAAACGTAGTCGACCTTGGCGTGGCCCTCCAGATACTCAGCGACCTTCTGGGCGTTCTGGCAGTGACGCTCCATACGTAGCGCCAGCGTTTCGAGGCCGAGCAGGGTGTAGAAGGCGTTCTGCGGCTGCTGACAACCGCCCAGATCGCGCAGGCCGATGGCGATGGAATGGAAGGTGTATGCCATCGGGCCGAGGGCTTCGGCGAATTTGAGGCCGTGGTATTCGGGGGCGGGTTCCGTGAGCGAGGGAAACTTGTCGCTCTTGGTCCAGTCGAAATTGCCGGAATCGACCACGATGCCGCCGATGGCGGTGCCGTTGCCGGACATGAACTTCGTGGTCGAGGAGCAGATGATATCCGCGCCGTGCTCGATAGGTCGCCACAGGGCGGCGGTGGCCATGGTGTTATCCACGATCAGCGGGAGCACCGCGTCCTTGGCGATGGCGGAGATCGCCTCCACATCGGTGACGATGCCGCCCGGATTGGCGAGGGACTCGCACCAGATGGCGCGGGTGTCGTCGTCGATTGCGGCTTTAACGGCGTCGGTATCATCGAAACTGACGAACTTCACGCCCCAGCCGAAGCGTTTGATCGCCTGCCCGAACTGATTGACCGTACCACCATAGAGCTTGTCGGAAGCGAGGATGTTGCGGCCCGGACCCATGAGTGGAAACAGCGCCATGATCTGCGCGGCATGGCCGGAGGCCGCCGCAATCGCGCCGACGCCGCCTTCGAGGGAGGCGACACGTTCCTGCAGGACCGAAACGGTGGGGTTGGTCAGGCGCGAATAGATGTAGCCGACTTCCTGAAGGCTGAACAGGCGCGCGGCGTGGGCGGCGTCCTGAAAGACGAAGCTGCTGGTCTGGTAGATCGGGGTCTGGCGTGCGCCTGTGGCGGGGTCGGGGGCGGCGCCTGCGTGGATCATGCGGGTTTCAAAGCCGAGGGGGGTATCGTCGCTCATCGCGGATTCTCCGTATGGTCATTCCAGATGCCTTCTATTGGCACAGGTTGAACGTGCTTGCACCCCGTCCGGTAGAACGGGGTGCAATACGGAACGGACTTCCGGTTTCAGTGCGAGAGGTGGAACAGGAGCCTATCGGGCCGCCGCTTTCAGTTTGCGGGTTTCGCCATCCGTTGCATCCGGTATTGGTGATAGCGTTCGGCGCGGGCGAGTTCTTGTTCCGGCAGGCGGTTTGAGAGATTGGCGAGGGCGGTGGCCGAACGGACAGAACCGCTGGCTGCTGCGCTGCGCCATAGGCTGTATGCCTCGAAGCGGTCGAGCTTGACGCCCTCGCCCCGGTTGAACATGCGGCCTAACCAGAATTGTGCGACGGGCATTCCTTCTTGAGCAAGGGGGATCAGCAGGCGGACGCTGGTGCGAAAATCGCCTCTGGCGTAGGCCGCTTCGGCATCCCTGACCAGACGCACGCGCGCGCTGTGGGGAACAGTTGCGGTGGTGCGGGCCGTATTCTGTCGTTTTGCCGTGGTGGAACCGGCGAGATTGGGCTTGCGGCGGGCGGCGGGTGCTGCCTCCGGTGCATCACCCTGCATTGCCGCGACATCCTTGGCGATATCCTCCTTCGTGGTTGTTTTCGCTTTCGGTTCGGTTTTTCGGGCTTCTTTTGCCTCTTCCTTCGGCTCGATCTTCTCCATCATCATGATGGGGCCGGTTTTCGCCTCGGCTTCGGCTTTCTCAAGCTTCGATTTCTCTTTTTCAGCGGCTTCGGCAGCTTTGCGGTTTTCAACTCGCTTTACGTCCGCTTCCTGCTGTCTAGCGGCACGTTCCTCGGCGTTCTTTTTCGCTTTCTCAGCTATTTCTCGCCCGCGTTGCTCATCGCGAGAATTCTCGTCGCCATCGGGGGGGAGGGAAGCTTCGATTGCATCGAGGCGCGCCAAGGCCCGTTCTTGGCCCTGATTGGCGGCTAGTTGATAGAGTTCGCGAGCAATTGCACGATCCTGCGGAACGCCGACGCCTTTTTCATACATCAGACCGAGGTTGAATTGTGCAAGGGCGTCACCTTGATCGGCGGCCTTGGCGAACCAGAGGGCAGCTTGTTTGGGGTCTTTCTTGATGCCTTCGCCGGTCAGTAGCAGGAAGGCGGCATTGACCTGTGCCTCGACGACATTCTGCTCTGCGGCGGCGGCATAAAGTTCGTAAGCGCGTCCGTTGTCGCGGGCGACGCCAAGGCCGAGGCGGTAAAGCTGTGCGAGGTTGCGCTGCGCTTCTGGCGAGCCTTCCTCGGCAAGTGGTGCCCAGAGATCGGCGGCGGTTTCGTAATCTCCGTCCTTGTAGGCGGCAACGCCCTTCTCGAAGACTTCGCTTTCCTGCGCCTGCAACGGTGCGGCGAACAGAAGGCTGGTGGCGAGAAGGATAGCGAGATTGTTCTTGCGGACGGTCATGGGTTCGGCCCTCGGTTCTGTGCGCCGGTCGATATCGGCATCTGTTATCCTGAGCCTAAGCAAGACCGGGGCCATTTTGCGGTATGGGGTGCAGAATGAGACAGAAAAACAGGGGAACGAAAAAAGCCCCGCACGGGCGGGGCTTTCCATTAATTCGTGTTCTAAAGTCGATCATAGCGATTAGCGTTTCACCCGGATCGGCATTCGCATCAAAACCTATGCGCATACCAATGCTCCGTAGCTTACGTCAAACGCAATTCGTTCTAGTCGACGAGAACGAGGTTCGCTGCCGACTCGCGACCGTCACGGCCTGCTTCGACGTCGAATTCGACTTTTTGACCGTCGTCGAGGCCCTGAAGACCCGCGCGCTCAAGTGCCGAGATGTGGACGAAAACGTCGCGCGAACCGCCTTCAGGCTGGATAAAACCAAAACCTTTGGTGGCGTTGAACCATTTCACGGTGCCTTTGGCCATCGTGATACTCCTTCAAGAACACTGCCCGCGAATGTGCGACAGCTTTGGCATAGTCAGAGCAAAATCGAGCTGCTGACCTTGCTTGGAAGGAGGCAGATAGCGATTCTTGGTAACACAGCGGACCCCGTATATCGAAAAAATGCATGAAAATCCACAAAAACGTAGACCAGTTGCCAATCGTCACTTTCCTATGGGTGATTTGTAGATCGGAAACGCAACTTATGCGGTATTAAAGGATTGAGCTGCTTGCTTTTCACGCGCTAACGCTACCCTATGGACATCACGCTAAATTGGAGACGGTATGACCACATTGTCCTTCTACGGCGCAGCCGGAACCGTGACAGGCTCATGCTCGCTGCTTGAGACCGGCGCGCATCGTTGTCTGGTCGATTGCGGCCTCTTTCAAGGCAATAAGACGGTTCGGGCGCTGAATGATGCGCCATTTCCGTTCGAGGCGAAAGCGCCGGATTTCCTGTTGCTGACCCATGCGCATACCGACCACACGGGGTTGGTGCCCAAGCTGATGAAGCAGGGGTTTGCGGGGCCGATCTATGCGACGAGCGCGACGATTGATTTGCTGACATTCATGCTGCCGGATTCCGGTCGGATACAGGAATCCGAGGCGGAGCGGTCGAACCGTTGGCGTAAACGGCGGAATAAGCCGCTGATCGAGCCGCTGTATACGGAGGCGGATGCGAAGGCGGCGTTGGAGCGGATGGTGCCGGTCGAGTATGACGAATGGATCGAACCCGCGCCCGGATTCCATGCACGGTGGGGCAATGCGGGGCATATTCTCGGTTCAGCCTCCATCGAGGTGAAGTTTCAAGAGAAGGATAACGGCAACACGATGCGGTTGCTGTTCTCTGGTGATTTGGGGCCGGACGAAAAGGTGTTTCATCCTGAACCGGGGGGCGAGCAGGGGTTCGATTATATCATCTGTGAAAGCACCTATGGCGACCGGGAGCGGGCGGATTATACGCTCGACGGGCGGCGGGAGGCGCTGCGCAAGGAGTTGGTGGCGGGGCTGGAGCGGGGCGGGAATATCGTCATCCCAAGTTTCGCGGTCGAACGCAGTCAGGAATTGCTGCACGATATCGGCGTGTTGTTGGCGAATGGGGATATTCCGAAGGCGACGGTATTCTTGGACAGTCCGCTGGCGAGCAAGGTTACTGATGTCTTCATCAAGCACGCCGCGCATTTGGAAGACGTGGAAGTGCCCAATGCAGAATTGTTCCGCGATCCGAACTTTCGCATTACCCGCAGCGTCGATGACAGCAAGGCGATCAATGATATCAAGGGCGGGGCGATCATCGTTTCGGCCAGTGGAATGGCGGATGCGGGGCGGGTGCTGCATCACCTGAAGAACAATATCTGGCGGCCTGAATGTACCGTGCTGTTCGTCGGGTATCAGGCGTCAGGGTCGTTGGGCAGTATCATCCAATCCGGCAAATCCGACGTTCGTATCCACGGCAAGGATTTCAAGGTCAGCGCCGCAATCCGAACCATCGGCAATTATTCGGCCCATGCGGACCAGAGCGAACTGATCGACTGGATCATGGAGCGCGCGCCGGTGGCGGGGGGATTGTTCCTGAACCACGGGGATAACGATGCGCGGGCCGAACTACGCCGGTTGCTGGGCGAGCGGGGGATGGATGTCGGGTCGATCTTGATGCCGGAATTCGATGAGAGTTTCGATCTGACCGCCGGGACGCCGAAATCGAAGGGCCGCACGGCCCCGCGTATCGAACAGGCGGCGTTGGAGCGGGATTGGTACAACGATTATGCGGCCTTCATGCTGGCCCTCGGCAATGCGATGGAAGACGACGCGAACGAGGGCAAACGCAAGGAGATACTCGCGGCATTGAAGGATACATTGGCGAAGGGGTGAGCCGTACCCACGCGCCTGCTGCCGGTTGACGCCCTTGCTTGCAAAGGCAAGGGTAGGGCAACTTTTTCAGGAGGAATCAATGTTCAACACAATGACACGTCGTATTGCACTGGCCGCTGCGCTGGCCGCAGGTTTTGCCATGCCTGCGTTGGCGGACGGACATAAAGAACTCGACAGCATTCACTTTCTGATCCCCGGCGGCGCAGGCGGCGGCTGGGATGGGACCGCGCGTGGCACGGGCGAGGCGCTGACGAAATCGGGGATCGTGGGCAAGGCGTCCTACGAAAACATGTCGGGCGGCGGTGGCGGCAAGGCCATCGGCTATCTGATCGAAAACGCGGATAGCAACCACGGTACGCTGATGGTCAACTCGACGCCCATCGTAATCCGGTCGCTGACAAAGGTTTTCCCGCAGAATTTCCGCGATCTGACTCTGATCGCCGGGACGATTGGTGATTACGCCGCCATCGTGGTCGGCAAGGACAGCGATATCGACTCGATGGATGACCTGCTGGCGGCGTATAAGAAAAACCCGTCGAAGGTCGCCGTGGGTGGCGGTTCTGTGCCGGGGGGGATGGATCACCTTGTTGCGGCGATGATCATGGAAGCGGCAGGGGAAGACCCACTCGATCTGAAATACATCGCCTATGATGCGGGCGGCAAGGCGATGGCCGGGCTGCTGTCGGGTGAGATTGCGGCGTTGTCGACGGGATTCTCGGAGGCGGTCGCGCTGGCCGAGGCGGGTGAGGTGAAGATCATCGGCGTTACGGCACCGGAACGGGTGGATGCGTATAAAGACGCTAAGACCCTGAAAGAGCAGGGGATCGACACGGAGTTCGTGAATTGGCGCGGGTTCTTTGCGGCACCCGGCCTGCCCGATGACGCGAAGGACAAGTACATCGCGGCGATCACGGCGATGTACGAAACCGACGAGTGGGAAGAGGTTCAGGCGCGCAATGGCTGGGTGAACATCTTCAATCCGGGCGATGATTTCGAGGCCTTCTTGGTGAAGCAGGAGAAGGTGATCGGCGACCTGATGAAGAAGCTTGGCTTCCTGTAATCGGATATGATGCGAAAGCCCTTTCCGTAAGGAGAGGGTGAGTGAGGGGGGCTTTGGCTTTAGAGTGACGTTTTCGATCGATAGGCCAAACCCCCTCCCTAGCCCTCCCCCGCAAGCGGGAGAGGGGATGTATTGTGCTGGTTCGTAACAGCAGCGCGTTGAGGGAAAATTCTCCATGACACTCGACCGATGGATCGCCGCCGTCTTCCTCGTGCTGTGCCTCGTCTATGGCTACACGGCGTTCTTCACGATGGATGCGGGATTGCCGCCGTTCATGAAGCGCAATCCGATCTGGCCGAGCACTTTTCCGAAGATTTTGGCGGGATTGGGCATTATCTGCGCGCTGATCGTTCTGGTCACCAGCAAACCGACACCGATCAAGACCGATGAAATCGACCACAGGCGGCTCGGTGAGTACAAGCTGGGCCAAGCGTTTGGATTGATTGCGATGATGGTGGCCTACGCCTTTGCGCTGCGGCCCATCGGGTTCATCGGATCGACGGTGCTGTTCCTCGCGGTGTCAGGGATCGTGCTGGGGGAGCGGCGGTTCCATATTCTGATTCCTGTCGCCATCGTGGCCGCACTATTCATCTGGTTTCTGGTGCAGCAGGTGTTGGGCATCTTTCTGCGACCGTGGCCGTGGTTCATGTGAGGATACGCGATGCTTGAGGGAATGCTGACAGGGTTGGCCACGGCATTTTCGATCTCGAACATCCTGATGGTCATTGGAGGGTGCCTGATCGGGACGTTTATCGGGATGCTGCCCGGATTGGGGCCGATGTCGATCATCGCGATCATGATTCCCATCGCGATCACCATCGGCGACCCATCCGCCGCGCTGATCCTGCTGGCGGGAGTATATTACGGGGCGATTTTCGGGGGATCGACGTCTTCGATCCTCATCAACGCGCCGGGGGTCGCATCTACGGTGGCGACCTCGTTCGATGGCTATCCGATGGCGCGGCAGGGGAAGGCGGGGAAAGCGCTGACGGTGGCGGCGATTTCGTCTTTCTGCGGGGGCACTATCGGCGCGATTCTGTTGATGATCTTCGCGCCCGCGCTGGCCTCGGTCGCGCTGTCGTTCCATTCGGCGGAGTATTTCGCGCTGATGGTCGTGGGGCTATCGGCGATTGCGACCTTTGCTGGGACGGGGCAGGTGGCCAAGGCGATCATGATGACGGTGCTGGGGCTGATGCTGGCGACGGTGGGCGAGGCTGCCCTGTTCAACGCGCCGCGCTTTACCGGCGGGATCATGGATTTGCAGTCGGGATTCAGCTTTATCACGCTGGCGATGGCGATGTTTGCGCTGCCCGAAGCGATCTTTCTGGTGCTGGACCCGGCGCGGTCTAATACTGGCGGTGGATCGAGTGAGATCAAGGACTTACGAATTACGCGGGCGGAGGCGCGCAGCATTGCGCCGGTGATCGGGCGGCAGTCGATTCAGGGCTTTCTGATCGGGGTGCTGCCGGGGGCGGGGGCGACGATTGCGTCGTTCCTCGGCTATGCGGTTGAGCGAAATATCGCCTCGGAGGAGGATAAGAAGCAATTCGGCAAGGGATCGATCAAGGGGTTATCAGCGCCGGAGACGGCCAATAACGCGGCCTGTACCGGATCGTTCGTACCGCTGCTGACGCTGGGGATACCGGGGTCGGGGACGACGGCGATTTTGCTGGGGGCGCTGATCGCGTTGAACGTGACGCCGGGGCCGCGCCTGATGGTGGATGAGCCGCAGATTTTCTGGTCGGTAATCGTGTCGATGTATATCGGCAATCTGGTGCTGTTGGTGCTGAACCTGCCGCTGATCCCGTATATTGCGAAGATATTGGCGGTGCCACGTAACTATCTGATTCCGTTCATTCTATTCTTTACGCTGATGGGGGCGTATATCGGGCAGAATAATGCAACCGAGTTGTTGATCCTGATTGGGTTGGGGGTATTGGCGACCGTGCTGCGGCTGGCGGATTTTCCGCTGCCGCCGCTGCTGATCGGGTTCATTCTGGGGTCGATGCTGGAGAACAACTTCGCGCGGTCGATGCAGCTTTATGATGGGCCATCCTTCATTTGGGAGCGGCCTATGACATTGGGTTTGCTGCTGCTGGCGGCGGCACTCGTGCTGCTGCCATCCTACCGTGCGCGGCGGGCACGGGCGAAGGCGCAGGGCGTGGCCGATGGTGATTGAGTGGTGGCGCGTTGAGGGGGAGACACGTCGTTCCTCCCCGCGTTTGGGGAGAAACGACGCATTTGGTCTTAGGAAGACGTGCCGCCGTTTGCGGGGTTGTTGAGTTCCATAACGCGGGTAGCACCGGCGCTTTCATTCTTAAGCGGGTCTTCGGAGCGATGGATCGATCCCTCGAAATTGCCGCCGGCCTCGATTGAGATGCTGGCATGGACGATATCGCCGTCGACATAGGCTGTTTCGGTCAGGCGGACTTTGCGCCCCTTTATCTTGCCGGTGACGCGGCCATTGACCGTGACGTCATTGGCGCGCACTTCGCCGCGCACTTCGGCACCCTGACCGACGATCAGGGTATTGGCGTCGATATCGCCCTCGACTGTTCCCTCGATCTGAAGATCACCGGCGGTAATCAGATTCCCGATAACCTTGAGGTCGGGGGCGATTACCGATGGAGCCGACGGCGTTGCCGGGCGCGCCGGAGCGGTGGCCGTGCGGCCCGGTGCTGGTGGACGCTCCGGCAATTGTTTCCGCTCGGCGGCGGGTGCGGCTGGTTTAGCGGCCATGCGTGTATCGATTGGCTCGTTGATCTTTGACTTCTGGAACATCTGCTTTCGCCCCTTTCAGATGCGGCGGAACATCCGCCCTCCGCTTTATATCGGATGGACGCTGTTCCGTCGTCGGCGCGATGCTGAACGATCCGGTGTTGCAAATCAAGAACCGGATGCATCGGATTGCATCAAGAGGGGACTGACGGCTGTGCCTGCACCGCCTCCAAAACCGCCGCCGCATGGCCTTTTGGTTTCACCTTGTGCCAGATTTCGGCGATGGTGCCGTCGCGGGCGATGAGGATCGTGGTGCGCTCGATGCCCATGAATTTCTTGCCGTACATGCTCTTTTCTTTCCAGACGCCGTAGCGTTCGGCGATGTCGGTTTCCTCGTCCGAGACGAGGATGACGCCGAGATCGTATTTGTCGCGGAATTTATCGTGCTTTTTCACGCCATCCTTCGAGATGCCGATGACGACGGCACCGGCGGCGGCGAAATCGTCGGCGAGGGCGGTGAATTCCTGTGCCTCGGTGGTGCAGCCGGGGGTGTCGTCCTTGGGGTAGAAGTAAAGCACGACCATCTTTTCGCCCGTATAATCGCTGAGGGAGACGGTACCACCGCCGTCGCGGGGGGCGGTGAAGGCGGGGGCGGTGGAGCCGGTTTCGATCTGATCGGAGGTCGTCATGGAAGATCCCTTGTGAGTGCCGGTTTACATGGCAGTTCGACTGAAACATTTACGCCGAAATAAGTCTTCTTGATGTATGATCCAGCCAAGGCGGCGGTGGAATGAATGTGGGGGCGCGCTCGTCGTGCTTGCCTGAGACTGATGGAGTCGCCTTTCTTGGCCAAACGCAGAAAATCGGCATTGCGGTATGGGTTGGGGATCATTCTCTGGCCCGTCAAGATCATGCTCGTTTTTGCCATTGGCCTGTTCGTGCGGCTGGCCATTGGGCCGGTCGATGTGCCGGTTCCCGAAAGTGCGGTCGATGCGCTGATGGCCAATGCGGCCCCCGGCTGGCGGATGGAGACGTCCGGCGCGGAATTCGACCTGTTCGGGAAAGAAGGGCTGACCGGGCTTAAGCTGCGTGATGTGCGGATCATGGATGCGGCGGGGAACGAGAAGGCGACGGTGCCGCGACTCGGCCTGTCGATGATGCTGTCGGCGACCGATGATATCAATGAGGCGGTCGCGGTCCATGGCGTGCGGATCGGTGGTGCGACCATCGACGTGACGCGGCGGGCGGATGGGACGTTTTCGCTGGGCGTCGGTGGTTTGCCGGACCTGCCCACGATGCAGGGTGGGGAAGGCGAGTCGGATGACGATATGCTTGCCGGGTTGCCCAAGCTGTCAATCGACGATGCACGGGTAAATTATCGCGACGAAGCGCGGGGGATCGACCTGACGGCGCGTAGCGGGATGATGACGCTGGACCCGCAGGGGCGGGCCGTCTTTGACGCGACAGTGGTGATGGCGGATGGTGAGCCGATCACGCTGGCGGTGGATGCTACGCGCTCGCCCGATGGGTCGGTCGCGCTATCGGTGACTTTCGATGATCTGGACCCCGCATCGCTGGCCGCATTGGACCCTGCGCTGGAGCCGTTGAGCGATTTGCAGATGGTGCTGGGCGGGACGGTGCTTGCGAATGTGGCCCCGGACACGACGCTGGAAACGCTGACGGCGGAACTGAACGCACCGGCGGGTGGGTCGGTGACCATCGACGGGCGCGCGCATCGCGTCGAACGGCTGGCGGGGACCGTGACGTATGCTGGTGGGCTTGTGGCTGCCGATGTAACCGAATTCACGATCAAGGATGCAGGGCTGACGGTCGGGGGACACGCGACGATCCGGCAGGAGAGCGATACGGATTGGGCGATGGCGCTGGCCACCCCGGCGCTGGCCTATGTCGATGCGACGAATGGCAACCGGGTCGTGACGGGGCCGGTATCGGTCGATGGGCGCTTTGCCGGTGGGGTCGTGCGGTTCGATACGGTGCGGGTCGATAACCCGGTCGTGACTTTCGCCGAGGGGCGCGTGGCCCTTGGCCGCCTTCAGACGATGGGCAGCTTTAGACCGGAAAATGGCGTCCTGATGCTCGACGCCGTCGATGGGCGGATGCTGGATGCGTCGCTGCCGGATTTGCCAATACGGGCGACGCGGATTGCGGGTGAGGTGCGGGTCGATACGGCGCTGGATAAGGTGACGCTGTCGCGGGTAATCTTCGACGGCATCTCCACCGAGATCGAAGACATGCCGGTGACGCTAGGCCGGGTGGAGCTGGATGCGCGGGTCGATGGCAAGGCGAATGCGGTGAGCGTCAAGCGGATGGCGGTGCAAAATCTTGGCGCTGTTCTACCCGATGGGAATGCCGTGACGGTTGCGGGGATGCAGGTTCAGGGGAATGCATCGGGGCTGGCGGAAGGAATGCCGCTGCGGGCGATGGTCGATAGGCTGGATGCGAGTGGGGTTTCGCTGACCTTGCCGCAATTCTACGACGCGCCCTTGCCAGTGGGGATGCTATCGCTGTCTTCGAGCATCGTGGAAACGGCGGGCGGGCATAGTATCGCGGTTCCGTGGCTCGATATGGTGGTGGATGGTTTGCCCGCGCGGTTGCAGGCGGGGATCATGCTGAGTGCCGAAGGGGCGCGCGCAACGCTGTCCACGACTGTGGAGGCGACGAATTTTGCCCGTATCCCGGCGCTTTGGCCGAAAGGCGTTGCGCCGGGTGGGTATGCTTGGGTGTCCAAGAACGTGATGCGGGGGCATGTTTCGGGGATCGCGGCGGAGGCCACGATTGATACCGTTGACCCAGTCAATGATGCGCTGCTGCTGAAATTCGATTTTGAGGGTGGCCTTGTCACCGCTGTGCCGGACTTGCCGCCGATTCAGAATGGGCGGGGCCGGGCGCAGGTGACGCTGGACCGTTTGGATGTGTTCCTTGATAGCGGGAATGTCGCGGTTCCGGCAACGCCGGGCTTCACCCTGAGCGACTCGCGGTTTTCGATCCTTGATTTCAAACCGAAAATTCCAGATGGGCATATCAAGCTGAACGTGGATGGGCCGGTTGAATCGGTTCTGCGGTTCCTCGACCATGAACCGCTGCGCCTGATCTCTAAATCGGGATTCGATATCTCGACGGCCAGCGGCATTACATCGGGTAAGGTACAGGTGAAGCTGCCCTTGGCCGCTGATCTGTTGATCGATGACGTTGATTTTCGGGCGAATGCGGATGTGCGGGAGTTTTCGCTGTATGAGCCGCATACGGGCGTGCCGATCACCGGGGATACGATGGCGATTGCGGTCGCGCCGGATGGCCTGAAATTTCGGTCGGATGCGCGGATCGATGGGCTGGCTGCGCGGCTGAATTATTCGCAAGGGTTCTCGAAGCCCGAACCGGGTGAGCCGGAAGGCGAGCTGACGGTGCAATCCTACCTGACGCGCGAGGATTTTGCGCTGCGTGCGGGCGTGGATGTCAGCGACTATTTCGACGGGGTCGCCGTGCTGGATGCGAAGGTCGATCTGTTCCCCGGTGGGGGGGCACGCTTTGCCGCCGATGCGGACCTGACCGGGGCGGTGCTGCGGCTGGATCGGCTTGGCTGGGTCAAGGCTGATGGTGAGCCGGTGACGGTGATGCTGAAGGGGTTTCGTAATCCTGACGGCGCTGGGCAGGTGGAACAGATCGACGTGCGGGGTACGGATATCGCCGCGACGGGCCAGTTGAGCTTCGACGCGCAGAGTAGGGTGCGGTTGGTCGAATTTGACCGGATCGCGTTGGCGGAAACCCTCGATACCGCGATACGCTACAGCGATGGGATCGGCGAGGCGGGCAAGCGGATCGAGATTTCGGGCGATTATCTCGACCTGCGGGTGCCGTTCAAGGCGGCGATGGATGCGACGGCGGCGGATACGGTTGCGCCGCCAGCTGGGCAGGGCGAAATTTTTGAGATCGCCACGAATTTGCAGACGGTGCGCTTGCGCGACGATCTGGCGGTGACGAATTTGCGGGGCGGTATTCGGTTGCAGGGCGAGCGGGTGAATGCGGCGAAGGTGGAGGGGCGTGTCAATGGCGTCGGACCTGCGCTTATCCTCGCCGAGCGGCGCGATGACGGGCTGGCACTGCGGCTGACATCATCGGATGCGGGGGCGTTTTTGGGGGCGGCCTCGGTGTTTGAGGGGGCAACCGG
Source organism: uncultured Neomegalonema sp. (assembly GCA_937974055.1). GTDB lineage: Bacteria > Pseudomonadota > Alphaproteobacteria > Rhodobacterales > Rhodobacteraceae > JAHDDY01. The sequence goes on from CALJIU010000058.1 coordinate 17,449, forward strand.
CGGGCAATTGCGCCTTGACGCGCGGACGGTGGATTCGGTGCTGCCCTCGCGGATTGCGGGACAAGTGTCGATCCGGGGGATCACGGTCAATGATTCTGAGACGATGCGTGAAATCCTGTCGGGTGGGTCCATCGGGTCGCTGGCGCGGCAAATGCTGTCGGGTGGGCTGACCTTTACCAAGGTCGAGTTGCCGTTCACCGGGGTTGGCGGGCGTTGGTCGATTGCGGATGGGGTGGTCTATGGCAATACGCTGGGGCTGACGCTCGATGGGTCTTACGATATCGACCGGGAGGTTATGGACCTGACCGGAACGGTGTCGCCCGCCTATGCCATTAACGGGGCGCTGGGGGCGGTGCCGGTGCTTGGCACGCTGCTGACGGGGGGCGAAGGCGAGGGCGTGTTCGGTGTGACCTTTGCGGTGCGCGGGCCGACCGAAGACCCGGATGTGTGGGTCAATCCGCTATCGGCGCTGGCCCCCGGATTCCTGCGCAAGATCGTGTCTGGGGTCATGGATGGGCAACAGACCGCTCAAGGACAACCCCGGACATTCGTGCCGCAATCGGATGGCGACAGGTAAAAAGCCGGATCGCGATTGACTGTAAGCCTTCTATTCCAACAGATCGGTAAAGCGCCTATAGCCTGCGCAGATCAAAACGGAGCGGATCGATGGCACAGGCGACGACAGGCAGGCATTTTCTCGCAATCCCCGGCCCGACGGTGATCCCGGATCGGGTGCTGCGGGCGATGAACACGCCGATGGTCAATATCTATGAAGGGCCATTGATCGAGATGACCAAAAGCCTGTTGCCGGACCTGAAGATGGTGGCGGGGACGGCGGGCGAGGCGGTGATCTATATCGCGAATGGGCATGGTGCTTGGGAGGGGGCGTTGGCGAATGTCATTGCTCCGGGCGATGAGGTGTTGGTGCTGGAATCGGGGCGGTTCGCGGTCGGCTGGGGGGCGCAGGCGGCGCAGATGGGGGCGGTCGTGCATACGCTGGACGCGCCGCCGCGTGCGGGGGTCGATCCGGCGGCGGTGGAGGCACAGCTGCGCGAGGATACGGGCCATAAGATCAAGGCGATCCTTGTTGTTCAGGTCGATACGGCGACGGGGGTGTGGAACGATATTCAGGCAATCCGCAAGGCCATCGACGCGGTGGGGCATCCGGCGCTGTACATGGTCGATTGCATCGCGTGCCTTGGCTGTGTGCCGTTCGAGATGGATGAATGGGGCGTGGATGTGATGGTCGCGGCCTGCCAGAAGGGGTTGATGACGCCGCCGGGAATCGGGTTCAACTTCATCGGTGAGAAGGCGATGGCGGTGCGCAAGGCGCAGGGATGCCGAAGCGCGTATTGGGATTGGGAGCCGCGCGTGAACCCGGAGATGTATTATCGCATCTTCTGTGGCACGGCCCCGGTGCAGCATATCTTCGGGCTGCGCGAGGCGCTGGATATGATGATGGAAGAGGGGATGGAGTCGATCTTCGCCCGTCATGCGCGGTTGGCTGGCGCGGTGCGGGCGGCGGTGGCGCATTGGGGGCAGGGCGGGCCTATCGGATTCAATATCGCGGAGGACGCAGCGCGCTCGGATGCCGTGACCACGATCACGACGGGCGATATCGATGCAGCGGCGCTGCGGCGCATCTGCGAAGATGAATTGTGCGTGACGCTGGGCTTGGGTATCGGGATGGATGCCAATTCGGTATTTCGTATCGGGCATATGGGCCATGTGAACGAACCGATGATCCTTGGCACATTGGGGGCGGTGGAACTGGCCCTGTCGAAGATGGGTGCATCGTTCGAGCGGGGCGGGGTCGAGGCGGCGGTGGCCGCGCTCGGTTAAGGCAATTTGCTGTAATTCAGCGCGCGGTCTTGACAATCGCGATTTTCAGATCTTAATGTTCGTTATATGTTCTTTTAAGAAGACGGTGACGGATGAATTGGGATTTGGCGATAGAGGTGAACCGGAGGGCGCTGTTGCGTTTGCTTCGGGTGCTCGTCGCCGGGTCTGGATTGGTGCCGGGCGGGGTGGTGGCGATGCTGCCGCGATCTGTTCGGAACAAGGTCTTCGATTTTTTGATTCCAGCGGAGGCCGCCGTGCGGCGGTTGATCGTAGTGCTGGCGCAGGGGATGAGCGTCCCTGCGAGCGAGGGGCGAGCGTCTCGCTGTGGTGGCGCATCGAGCGGCGGCGGTCGCGGGTCTGCCTTTCGGCTGACCGATGCTATCCGACAGGTGGGAAAGCCGCGCAGGCGGTATCCGAAAGGGGATGGACCCCGGATCATCTCGTTTGATGAACCGTTCGTTGCGCGCGATACCAGTGTGCCGGAACCAAATGATCCGATCGATGCGGCGCGGTTGTGTGAACGGTTGGCGGCTTTGCGCAGGGCGCTGGACGATCTGCCCGCGCAGGCGCGGCGGTTG
>CALJIU010000059.1 GCA_937974055.1 uncultured Neomegalonema sp.
CCGAGGCGGAGACGGCGCAGGAAAAGGCCGTGGACCTGTTCCGCTTCACCCATGCCTTGAAGGAATCGACGCCCTTCGAGGAGCGGATCGCCATCATCGAAGACCTGTGGGACGTGATTCTTTCGGACGGGCTGCGCGACCATGCCGAGGATGGGCTGGTGCGCAGCGTCTGCGGCTTGCTGGGCATCCCGGACCGAGAAAGCGGGCTGGCACGGGCGCGGGTGATGTCGCGAATGGGATAGTTCTGTCGCGAACGGAACAGTCGATGGGGTCTTCGCTGGCGAAGCATGGCGTTCGCAGATGCCGGTCACGGTCGGGTGTGCATCGAAATGTCCCGGTTATGGGCATTTCGTTGCTCTCTGCGACCCGCTATAGTCGCCGAGCATACGGAATCCGGGGGGAGACGTGATGTCCATCGATCAGGCTGCACTGGCCGAAGCCTATCACCGAGACGGTTTCGTTTCGCCCGTTCCGCTGCTGCGGGAACGCGATGCGCAGGCGCAGCGCAATGCACTGGAAAGCGTCGAGGCCGCCTACGGGCCGATGCATTACGTGTCGAAGATTCACACGGTGCTGGATTTCGCCGCCGATCTGGCAACCGACGAAACGGTGCTGGATGCCGTCGAGGCGCTGCTGGGGCCGGATATCCTGCTGTTCGATGCGACCTATATCGTCAAAGAACCCAAGCGCGCCTCGACCGCCACTTGGCACCAAGACCTGACCTGTCAGGGCTTTTCCAGCGATGAGGAAGTGTCGATGTGGCTGGCCCTGTCGCCCGCAACCAAGGCCAGCGGATGCCTGCGAATGCTGCCCGGCAGTCATTTGCAGGGGCAGGTCGCCGATGAGAGCGAGCTGGATGGCCGGATTGGTGAGATGCGGGATATGGCCGAGGAGCGCGCAGTGCTGTGCCCGCTCGTCCCCGGCGAAGCGTCGTTCCACCACGGCTGGACGCTGCATGAATCGCTGCCCAACCGCTCGGATGACCGGCTGATCGGGTTGAGCGTGCAATACATCGCGCCCTCCGTCTCGCAGCGGGTGAACCGGCGGGATACGGCAACGCTGGTGCGGGGCGAGGATCGCTTCGGGCATTACGCGCCGGATGTTCTGGCGACCGATGTGATGGACGAGGCGGCGGTCGCGCGCCACGCCGAACTAGGCGCGCGGCTAGGGCAGGGGCGGGCCTGAGGCTGCCGCTTTTCGCTGTGTGATTGCTAAAATAATGATTTTTCTCTACCGTTAGGTGAATTCTTTTAGGAGCGTTTCACCATGAGCCGACCATTGATCAGTTTTGCCGCCACCCTCGCCACCTGCATGAGCGCCGCGCCCGCTATCGCTGCGGGGGAGACGTCTATTGGAGGGACAGCCGGGGTCGATGCGCTCGCTTACGATCCTGATACGTCGATCACGGGTGGTGTTGCCGCCGACATGATTTCTGGCGATGCTGATATCGATGTGACTCTGTCGCAGGAACTCGACAACGGAATTCAAGCGCCGGTGAATGTGGGAGTTGGACGTGTTGCCCCCCTCGCGCGGCCATCCCGCGCGGCCCCCGCGATGCCAAGCTACACGTTCGATCTCGGCACCAAGTAGCGGGAACATCGCCCTGCGAATGCTTTATGCAGGTTCCCTGAGAATGCGGGGGGCCTTGAACTCGACGTTCTCGACGGCGGTTTCGACGATTTCGACCGTCACGTCATAGCGAGCGCGGAACGCCTCGACCACTTCGTTGACGAGGATTTCGGGGGCGCTGGCCCCGGCGGTGATGCCGACCGCGCCCACCCCCTCGAACCGTGACCAGTCGATGGCCGCCGCGCGGGGGACAAGGACGGCGTAGTCGCAGCCCGCCTTCGCGCCGACCTCGACCAACCGCTTGGAATTGGACGAGTTTTCGGCCCCGATCACCACCAATGCGTCGATCTTCGGCGCGATGGCCTTGACCGATGCCTGCCGGTTGGTGGTCGCGTAGCAGATATCCTCTTTGCCGGGGCCGAGGATGGCGGGAAAACGGGTTTTCAGGGCAGCGATGACCTCCGCCGTGTCATCCACCGACAGGGTGGTTTGAGTGACATAGGCCAGCTTTTCGGGGTCGGCGGGGGACAGCGTTGCGACATCGGCCACATCCTCGATCAGCGTGACCGCGCCGGGGGGCAGTTGGCCCATCGTGCCGAGCACCTCGACATGGCCCTTATGGCCGATCAGCACGATCTCGTAGCCTTGGCGGTGCAGGCGGATGATCTCCATATGCACCTTCGTCACCAGCGGGCAGACGGCATCGACGGCGAACATATCGCGGCGCTTCGCCTCCTCAATCACCGATTTGGGCGAGCCGTGGGCCGAGAAGATGACGGGCCGGTCCAGCGGGCAATCATCGAGATCCTCGACGAAGATCGCCCCTTGCTCGCGCAGGCCGTCGACGACGAATTTGTTATGCACGATTTCGTGGCGAACATAGACCGGCGCGCCGAATTTCTGGATCGCCATCTCGACCATCTTGATCGCGCGGTCCACCCCGGCACAGAAGCCACGGGGGGCGGCGAGGTAGATTTTCAGGGGTGGCAGGGCGGTGGTCATTGCGCGGCTCCGTCAAAGGGATGCGCGAGTATAGATTGCGCCGCGTTCTATCGCGACCCCAAACATCACTCACTGTCGCTAGCACATGGTTTGTCCGGTTTATGTAGCACATGGTTTGTCCGGTCTTCATTTGTTCGCTGAGGAGGTGGGCGGATGGGACGGACAGGCTGGCTACAGGACAACAGGATGAGGAAGTTTTCGGATGTTTTTTCGCGTTACGAGCGGCGGGAATTGTCGGGGATGGAAGCAGCGGAAGTGCTTGGGATGAGCGAGCGCAGTTTCCGTCGCTACCGGCGTCGGTACGAGGCAGAAGGCGCGGAAGGTCTGTATGACCGGCGGCTTGGCAAGGCGTCGGTGCGGGCGGTTCCGGCGGACGAGCTGGTATCGATGCTGGAGCGCTATCGCACGGAGTACCGCGGCTGGAACGTGTCGCATTTCCATGAGGAGATTTGCCGGAAGTATGCGTTCCCGTGGAGCTACACCTGGACGAAGCTGCGGCTTCAGGAAGCGGGTCTCGCGCCGAAGGCTCCCCGGCGTGGCAAGCATCGCAGGAAGCGCGAGCGCAAGCCTTGTATCGGCATGATGCTGCATCAGGATGGGTCGCGGCACGAATGGCTGGAAGGCGAACCGGCACTCGATCTGATCGTGACGATGGATGATGCGACGAGCGAGATCTACTCGGCCTTTCTGGTCGAAGAGGAGGGGACGGCCTCGAGCTTCCGGGGGTTAAAGGACGTGTTCGCCACAAAGGGTCTGCCGCAATCGTTCTACACGGATCGCGGCTCGCATTACTTCCATACGCCTGAGGCGGGTGGGAAGGTGGACAAGGAACGGCTGACGCAGGTGGGCCGCGCGCTGGATCATCTGGGTGTCGAGCATATCCCGGCCTATTCGCCCGAAGCGCGAGGGCGCTCGGAGCGGATGTTCGGGACGTTGCAGGATCGGCTAATCAAGGAAATGGCCAAGGAAGGGATCACTGACATCGGGGCGGCCAACCGCTTCATCGCCGAGGACTACCTGCCACGGCACAACGCACGCTTCGCGAAGGAGGCGGCGCTGCCGGAAAGCGGCTTCGTCGAGATCGCCGATCCAGGGCTGCTGACCGAAACGTTGTGCATCCACGAAGTGCGTGTCGTCGCTCGCGACAACACCATCCGCTTCGGCAAGCTGACCTGGCAACTGCCCGCAGGGCCGGACAGGCCGCATGTAGCCTGCCCCCGCGAAGGCGGGGGTCAAGGCGAGAGTGAAGGTGCATCGCTACCCGGACGACACCATCGCCGTCTTCCGGGGGCCACGCCGCATCGCCGATTACGATGCTGATGGTCAGATCGTCGGCGAAACCGTCAAACAGGCTGCGTGACCCGCTTCAACGCAAGCCTGTTTGTTCCGGGCCTCTCCAGTCGCGGCTCCGCCGCTCCCTACGAGGCCCGGAACAAACCACAATCGAAGCGGACAAATGATGTGCTACCAAAACCGGACAACTCTATCTGCTATCGACAC
>CALJIU010000060.1 GCA_937974055.1 uncultured Neomegalonema sp.
TCCTCGCGCGCTTCGTCGAGGATCTTCGTCGCCTCCGATCCCTGTATCCGGGCGATATCGTCCTGATATTTCAGCAGCGCGCCGAGCGTATCCGATATCGTCTGCGGGTCCAGCGCCACGGCATCCAGCGCCACCAAGGCCCGCGCCCAGTCCAGCGTTTCGGCCACACCGGGCGACTTGAACAGGTCTTCATCGCGCAGACGTCGGATAAAGGCAGCGACCTCTTGCGATAGCGTTTCCGACGCCTCAGGAGCCTTGGCGCGCAGAATCGTCATCTCCCGCTCGAAATCGGGATAATCGACCCAATGATAAAGGCAGCGGCGGCGCAGGGCGTCATGCACTTCGCGCGTGCGGTTCGAGGTGATGACGACGATGGGCGGCTCCGGGGCTTTGATGACGCCGATTTCCGGGATCGTGACCTGAAAATCGCTCAACGCTTCCAGCAGGAACGCCTCGAATGGCTCATCCGCACGGTCAAGCTCATCGATCAGCAGCACGGGCGGGCCTTCGGCATGGGGGCGCATCGCCTCCAGCAAAGGGCGCGCGATCAGGTGCTTTTCGGCAAAGACATCGCCTGTTATCGCCGCCTTATCCGTCTCGCCCGTCGCCTCGGCCAGCCGGATTTCCATCATCTGCGCGGCGTAGTTCCACTCGTACACCGCCGATGCCGCGTCCAGCCCTTCATAGCATTGCAGGCGAATCAGGCGACGGCCCAGTAGCGCGGCGATGGCCTTGGCCACCTCGGTCTTGCCGACCCCGGCCTCGCCTTCCAAAAAGATCGGGCGGCCCAGTTTCAGCGCAAGAAAGACCACTGTGGCCAACCCACGCCCGCAGACGTAATCGACCTCGTTCAACCGGGTCTGTACTTCATCGATAGTCCCGAAAGGGGTCGTCATGGCGCGGGTTTCTCCTGTGGCACGGTCACGCACAGAACCACAGGCCGGGACGACTTGTCGAGGGGTCGTCAGGACGCAGGCAACCTCGTAACGGCACGCCCGATATCGGTCGGGATATGAACGCGAACGGTGGTCCCCTCACCTTTCTCGCTGATGAAGGTCAACGTCCCCCCATGCAGGGTGCAGAGCGCATTGACGATGGACAGGCCCAGCCCGATGCTATCACCGGATGCGATATGGGCCTCGGAGAACCGCGAGAAGGGGCGCAGGGCGACCTGCGATTCCTCCACACTCATCCCACGTCCCCGGTCGGTGATGAAGAATGTCGTGCCATCCCGGTCACCCGTGACGGATAGCGCGATTTCCGCCCCATCAGGCGAAAATTTCAGGGCATTCGAGAGCAGATTCACCAAAATCTGGCGCATTGCACGGGCATCCGCCTCGAAATAGCGTGACGAGATATCGTCGGTATCCGTAACGATTGTCTGGTTCCGCAACCGGGCCTGCGCATCAAGCAAAAGCACGGAATCCCGCAAGACCCTCACGATGTCGAGCCGCTCCGGCTTGATATCGTGTTCGCCGCATTCGATCCTCGCCAAGTCGAGCAGATCGTTCACCAGCGAATGAAGATGCGTGCCCGAACCATGAATCGCCAGCGCGTATTCATCGGTATGGACCTCCGGATTAGCCGAAAACAGGGCCTTGCGTTGTATCAACATGTCCGAAAAGCCGATGATCGCGTTGAGCGGTGTGCGCAATTCATGGCTCATATTGGCGAGGAATTGCGATTTCGCGGCACTTGCCTCCTCGGCTTCGTTCCGGGCGAGTTCGAGGGCGGTCGTGCGCTCATGCACACGACTTTCGAGCGTGTCGTTGATATCGGCCAGCGCGTCGCGCGCCTCGGCCAACTCCGCGTTCCGCTGGTCGAGAATAGCGGCCTGACTGCGTGCTTCGTGCCTCGCATGATCGAGACGCCGGATCGTCGTTATCGAATGCAGGACGAGCGGACCAGCAACGAGAACGGTGGTCAGAAACGCAATCTGCGCCATGTGAGTGGGGACCGCATCATGGATCACCCGGTAGAGAACATGCGAGTACAGGACCGCTTGCAGCACGGCGGTCAGCATCATCACGACACATAGCCTGTGATAGCGCATCCGCCCCAGCACTTTGACAGCACTATCCAGAGGATTGTTTTTGCCGCTATGAACGTGAATGCTCATCATAGCACATTTTAGAAGCATCTAAATTAACAAAATTTGAAAGAACCCACTAAAAATAGAGGCTCACCGCGCAACAACCGCAACGCGAGCAGCGCCTAGAGCCACCAGAGCCGCTACCCGCGCCCCCGATACCCCGGCACGCCCTGTTCCGGTATCCAGACATCCGCCGGTGCCGCACCCGTCTGCCAGAACACATCGATGGGGATGCCCCCGCGCGGGTACCAATATCCCCCGATTCGCAACCAATGCGGATCGAGCAGATCGACGATCCGCCGCGCGACCTTCATGGTACAATCTTCGTGGAACGAGCCGTGGTTGCGAAACGCACCGAGGAACAGTTTCAGCGATTTGCTCTCCACCAGCCAATCGCGCGGGACGTAATCGATCACCAGATGCGCAAAATCAGGCTGGGACGTCATCGGGCATAGCGAGGTGAACTCCGGCGCGACGAAGCGCACCATGTATTTCACATCCGCCTGCGGGTTGGCCACGCGCTCCAGCACCGCGTCCTCCGGGCTGTTCGGCAGGCCGGTCTGCGCGCCGAGTTGTTGCAGGCCGCTATAGATCGTTTCTTCGGTCATCTCAGACGCCTCGTTTATTGCCCCACAGGGTCACATGCAGTTGCGGCAGGATACGCGCCGCGTGCCAGCCATCGGCCAAGGCCCGGTCGATCAGCCACAGCATCCGCGCATCGATCCCCGCCAGATCGACACGCGCCGTATCGTCATCGGGCGGCGGCGGGGTGTGATTGCCGGGTTGCAGAAAGACTTCCAGCGCCGGATAGCGGGCGGCGATGGCGCGGGCATAGGCGTAATCCGCCTCATCGAACACCACGATTTTCAATACCGTACGCCCCGCCCCGGACGCCACGCAGCGATCGAGGGCGTCGAGATCCGTTTCCATCCCGCTCGATGGCGGTTTCGGACTAAGGGTCAGCACATTGAGATCAGCGAACCAGTCCGGCACGATCGAACCCTGCGTTTCGGCGGCAAAGCGATAGCCCTTCGCCCGCCCCAGCGCGATCAGTGGCCCAAGATCTTGGGTTGCCGGATTCCCGCCCGACAACGTGACGATCAGGGGCGTCGGTGCCAGACGCTCGACCTCGGCCCAAATCTGTGCACTCGTCATTGCCGCCCAAGTATGGCGATAGGCACTATCCACCGCATGAAGACTGTCGCACCACGAACACCGAAAATCGCAGCCACCCGTGCGCACGAACACGGTCGGCAGCCCGATCAGCGCCCCCTCCCCCTGAATGGTCGGCCCGAAGATTTCAGCAATGCGCAGTGTCATGGGGCGTGGCGGTCCCGGAAAAGGTGGTCTGGCGTCACGGTCGGTACGTGGCCCAGGTTTTCGGCGTCTCGCTCACCTTCACGGCACTCGTCTCCGGCCAGCGCGCGGCGCACCATTCGTAAAGAGTCTGGGCGAGGAACTCGGCGGTCACCGAATTATGCCCGAACACGTCGTTCAGGTGCCGGTGGTCCATCGTATCATCGATATGCTGTTTCAACGGGGCCAATTCGCCGTAATCGCGCACGAAGCCGGTTTCGTTCAACGTCTCGGCGCTCAATTCCACCACGACGAGGTAGTTATGTCCGTGCAGCCGCGCGCATTGATGCGTCTCCGGCAACTCCGACAGCTGATGCGATGCCGAAAACGCGAATTCCTTGCTGATAATAAACATCAGGTCACACTCCTCCAAAAGTCCGGGTCGGCATACTCCGTCGGATCGCCTACCCCCGCAACATGGAAAGCCTCACGCCGCTCGACACAGGTGCCGCAGCGTCCGCAATGCCGCTCGCCGCCCTTGTAGCACGACCATGTCTCGGCGAAGGGCGTGTCATACCGCGCACCCTCCGTTACGATATCCGATTTCGGCCCGTGAAGGAATGGTGTGTAGAGCGCCACGGCAGGGTCAGCATCCAAGGCCGCCTCCTGCATCGCCGCGAAGGCGTCGATGAAAGCGGGGCGACAATCGGGATAGATGAAGTGATCCCCCCCGTGCATCGCGGCGGCCACGCTCTCGATGCGCCGGGCGGCGGCGATGCCATAGGCGATGGTCAGCATGATGGCGTTGCGATTGGGGACGACCGTAATCTTCATCGTCTCTTCGGCATAATGCCCGTCTGGCACAGCGATATCATCGGTCAGGGCCGACCCCGACAGCGCCCGCCCCACGCCGGAGATATCGATGACGTCATGGCTCACACCCAAACGCTGCGCACAGGCGGCGGCACAGTCGATCTCGCGGCGGTGCCGCTGACCGTAATCGAAGGTGATAAGGCCCGATAAGCTCCGCTCGGCGGCGACCTTATGGGCAAGCGAAACTGAATCCAGTCCGCCGGAGCAGACGACGAGGGTTTGCATCATCGATCCTTGTTTTATCCGGGTAGGCTGCGACCGGGTCCAAAGTGAAGCTTAACCGCGTTTCACCCCGTTGAACGATTGCGCAGATATCACCATCAGCCCTCAATGCAAAGCCCTCACAGCAGGGCAATCGGACGAATGAGACCCAGACCGTCTAGTAGTTATTGTCGGGCTTGTCTCACGAATGTCCGGCAGCATACGGATCGAAAAGACGTTGTCTTGCCGCGACTTCCGCTGCGCGGCGCGATACGCGGCATCCATCGTGCAACAAGCCTTGAGAGATGGACCCCGCGATCAAGTCGCGGGGCGACACTGTACTGAACGCGATTGCTATGCGAAAAGACAAATAATCCGATTTCATCTCAGTGCAGGACAAAAAGTATCACCGAAGAATTTGCAACCGGACAGCCGTGGAACGAGTCCGACGAGACCCGCTAAAGACGCCAAACCTCTTCACCCGACTGCCCTGCGCACAAGTCTCGTTACATAAGGGATGACAGGCACACCAAAGCGCCCCCGCCCAGCGGCGACGGCCCTCGAACCTCATCCCTCAAACGTATCCCTACGGAGGCGCTTTCATCCCCGCCAGCGCCATCAGCGCCAATTCATGCACCTCCACCAGCAGCAGATCGATGGGCCGCTTCCCGCGCTCCACATGACACGGAGGTGTGCCCGGACGCATAACCCGCATCGGCCTTTCCATCCCGGCCTGCTTCCGCGCCAACCGCTTTGCCTGCCCCGAATGTCAAGCGCGCGCTGCTACGAAAAATTGCGCAAATCGCTATGACGCAAGGGCGGTGACGATGGCGATATCCGCTCTATCCAAAGACAGTTCCGCATGGCGGGACAGGCTGCTCAGATTGGCGGCAACCGCATCGGCGGCCCCGTCCTCGCCCGCCCGCAACCCGGCGAGGTGATCCATCTGCAGGCGCTCGACCGCTTGTTCGGCCTTGGCCACCTGCTGCCGTGCGGCTTGGGACAGGGCATCCGGCGCGCCCTTCCACGCATG
>CALJIU010000061.1 GCA_937974055.1 uncultured Neomegalonema sp.
CTCGACCGAGGTGCGCTCGACCCTTCAGGCCATTGCCGGGTATCGCTATGCGGAAGCGCCGGTCTGGGGCCACGGGATACAGGACAGCGGCACCCACATCGTCGCCTTCATGCCCATCGGCAGCCACCACACATGGTACGGCTTGCTGTTCGTGAAGGGCATGGTGGGTGTCGTGGCCTTCGCGGTACCGATGGTGTTGTCGCTCCTGCTGCTGATCGTGCGCGGGCAATCCAGTGATGCGGCGATGGCCGGGTTGATGGTATTGACGGGAATGTGGATCTACAGTTTCGGCGAAAATCTCGAAGTGCTGGCCTACCTGTTCTGGATCGGGCTGGTCGCGATGGGATTGGGGATGCGCTCCACAGAAAAAGACCCCGCCCTTTCGGGCGAGGTCATGTCCGACCAGACTTTGGATCAAATCACGAAGTCGAAGGTATCGGCCACGGCGTCATAGATGCCATCCGTGAATTCCAACCGCTCAAAGTCGCGGACATTATCGATATCTCCGGTTGCGATGTCCTCGACACGGTAGAAGTGATCGTACTGGTACATCTCGTTCGCGGTACGGCCAGAGTCTTCAATCCGAGTTATGGCGTAGCCGTCCGATGCTCCATCAAAGACGAGCGTATCGGTGTCGAAGCCGCCCCAGAGTCGGTCGCTGCCAACACTCGCATGGACCACATCATCCCCCCCGCCGAGCGCCATGCGATCCGCGCCATCCGATCCGGTGACGGTATCGGCATGGGCCGAACCGAGCACTTCCTCGAACCCACCGAACGTGTCACCCTCCGCATGGCCGCCAGAGCCGGTTCCGGCCTGAAGATCGAGCGTAACGCCCGCATCGGATGACAGGTAACTGAGCGTATCCGTGCCGCTGCCGCCCTGCATCGCATCGGCCCCGGCACCGCCCCGGACCTGATCATCGCCCGCACCGGCGTCGATCAAGTCGACCCCGTCGTTACCGTCGATATGGTTCATGCCCTCGTCGCCCATCAGCACATCGTCGTGTTTCGAGCCTTTCAGGTTCTCGACGCTGGCATAGCTGTCGCCGGTCGCTTCCCCCACCGTACCACCGGAGCGCAGATCGGCCACGACACCCGCATCGGCACGGGAATAATCGGCCCAATCGCGACCTTCGCCGCCATTCAGCGCATCGGCCCCGATGCCGCCATCGAGCATGTCGTCCCCTGCACCGCCGTAAAGGACGTCATCGCCCGCACCACCAAGCAAGGCATCATCACCATCACCGACCAAGGCGTCGGGCAGACCTGCGGCACCGAAGGAAAACCCGTCATTGGACCCGGCGACGTCGCCGGTGAACAGCAACGCAGCCTGCGGCGAACCGCCGTCATGATTGCTGATGCCATAGATATTGCCGGTCTTGTTATGGCTGACATAGATGCATCCATCCGCCGCCGTCCAAACCGCGCCGAATGGCCCGTTCCCGACCGGCAGCCCGTCGATGGAGGTGGTCGTCGCCGTTTGATCCACGAGGTCATAGGTGACCAAAACACCCAGCGGCGTGACGCCATAGGCCTTGTCACCCGAAATGACGAAATCATGGACAGTGGGCATGTAATCGCCGCTGAAATGTATTTGCGTCTGCTCCAGCGTCTCGACATCGATGCGGGTCATCGTGTCATTATCGGTGCGGATGTAATAGGTGCCGTCGTCGTGGAATGCTCCGGCAAAGGATCTGCCGAACCCACCGCCAAGGTCTTCGATCTCACCATTCGATCCGATGCGCAGCAGATGCCCGTTCAGGTCGCCACCCGCGCCGATACCGTAGGCGTAGCCATCCGCCGGGTTCATGCCGGCCGCGTTGATGTTCTGATGATCGGGGCCGATTTCGGTATAGGTGCCCGATGCCGGGTCGAGTTTCTTCACCTGGCCATGGACCACCTGATACAGACCCGATCCGAACTCGAAACGAGGCAGCTCGGTCACGGGAGCCGAGGTGAAGGTCCATGACTGGGGTGCACTCATGGCCCCATCGGAATCGCCATAGAGGATGTCGTCGCCCGGCCCGCCCTTCAGCGTATCGCTACCGCCTCCCCCCAGGATGAGGTCATTGGTATAGGCGTCGTGCAGGCCATCGGTATGGGCGGCGGAAATCGAGTCGTCGGCCCCCGACCCTAAGATCGTGCGGGTGGTGGTCGCGACTTCGGTCAGCGCGCCGGTAAAGATATCGGCATGGTCTACCGTCCGGTCGGCGAACTGATATTGTTCGATGGAGCGGACGACCTGAATACCCTCATTTCCCTCCACGCGGGTATCGACGAGGGTGATGGCCCCGGTCTGGTTTTCGGTCACGACATAATCGTCGAAATTGCCGCCGAAGATGGCGGTGTCCTCACCCTCGAAACCGCCCCAGACACGATCCGATCCGGCATCGGGCCGCAGGGTATCGTCAAGATCGGCCCCGACGAGGATGTCATTGCCTGCCGTGCCAGTCAGATTGAAACCGGGGGGCGCGGGCGAGGCCGCGACGAACTCGGCCAGCGTCATCACGCCGTCCGCGAACTGGAACACCTCGATTGCGCGCACCTTGTCCGTACCATCAGGCGAGCCATCGCGCAGGTCAGTGACATAATAGGCTCCGTTCGGTGAGCGGGTGATGGCGTAGTCGTTCTTGTTTCCGCTGTAGACGGCGGCATCGTCGCCATCCTTGCCGCCCCAGATCACGTCATCGCCCGCGCCACCCTCGATCATGTCGCTGCCCGCGCCGCCAAGCAATGTATCGTCGGCGGCGGTTCCAATCAGGTCGGTCGTGCTGGACGCTTCGATCTGGATGAACTCGTCGAGGGTCACGGTCATATCCGCAAACCGGAACAACTCGATGCTGCGTACCTTGTCGCTGCCATCCGGCGATCCTTCGCGTAGATCGGTGATCTGGTACGAACCATCGCGGTTGGCGACGATGCGGTAATCGAAGACGGAACCTGTGAAGACGGCGGTATCCTCTCCCGAAAAGCCGCCCCAGATGCTGTCATTGTCGCTCGTACTGACGAGCACGTCATCGTTTCTGGTCCCCAGAACTTTTGCCATTTTCAAGTGTCCCCTAGTGAGTTGCGGTTGAAATAACGGTGTAGGTTTCGTCGCGCGCCTTCTTCGGCCCGAAGATGAAGAGGGCGAAGAGTGGCTCGGTGACGAGGCGGGTGACGAGGCACCCGGCGGCGGCCCCGACGATGCCAAAGGTCATCGCGCCGATGGCGGTAGCGAGCAGCAGCAGAAGCGTTTGTGCAATGCTGGCGATGAACTCGGTCTGTGGCGTTCCCTGCGCGCGCAACGTCTGTGCAGGAATATCCCAGAAAGGCCGCGTTACCGCCGACAGGCACAGCAGGCTGAGGGTCAGAATGGCCGGTTCCCAACGGTCGCCAAACAGCACCGGCACGTATATCGGTGCGAGCAACGCCTGTGCGCCGAACAGCACGAAAGCCGTAACGGAGGTGACGAAGAGAATGCGTTTCGCCTGGGTGAAATCACCAGCCTTCCCCGGCGATTGGCAAAGGTAGGGAAACAGCGCATCGGAGAAGCCCTTGAGCAGCGATTGGCTCAGGCCCAGTCCCGCATTATAGGCGAAGGTGTAGAAACCAAGGGCCTCCATGCCCAACAGCTTACCGATGATGATCTTGTCCACGCTGCCCTGCGCGGCCTTCAGCAGTTCCGAACCGAGGATCGACCGGCCATAGCGCAGGACATCTCGCGTGCCGGTCCGCTCGCCGTCATCGGCAGGCAAGGCCGGAACGGCGCGATAGGCCATCACCACCCACAGACAGGCCGACAGAAGGCGGGGCAGAACGACGCTCCACAATCCAAAGCCTGCAACGGCAAGAGCGGCAGTCGTGAGGTTCGCCATTGAGAGGCTCGCGCCGACGATGCCTGCGACCGCTTTCATATCGCCCGAACGGTGCAGCAGGGCCACGCGACCGAAGGCAATGGGATACAAAAAGAAGATACTCGCCATGACGATCAGCGGTTCGGCCAGACCCGGTGCGTCCATCCATGCTTCGAGGGGATAGGCGATGCCGATCTGGGCAACCGCCAGCAGGACATGCCAGACCCAGTTGATCGTCATCGCCGTCCGCAGCGTCGCGCCAAGCCGTGCATCATCCGCGCGCACGACAGCCTGCAACACGCCACATCGGGTCGGCGTCCGCATCAACTCGCAGACGCTCATCGCCAGAGCCGCGATACCGAACAAGGCCGGTTCGAGAGCATAGGCCAGTGCAAGCGCCGTCACGATACGGGTCACGCGCGCTGCACCCTCGGCCATGACGAGCCAGCCGACCCGCCTGAGCAATGTGCCAAAAACTGGATCGGCGACACTCATGCGGCGATCTTCCGGTCTGCGGTGCTGGACGACACGGCGAGAGCGTTGCGGAAATCCTCGATAACGCGCTTGCGCAGCGGCCCGCTGTTGAACCCGATATCGCGATATTGCAGGGCAAGGTCCGCGATCTGCGCCGGATCGAAATCACCGGCATGGGCACCGGGCACGCCGAACCGCACGTTCAGATCTTCGCCCTTGTTGGAATACCACAGGCCGATGGGCATCTTGCCCGCTGCCATGCGGAAAACCGCCGTGTGATAGCGCGTGCCGATCACCTGCGCGGCAAGATCGACGATACCGAAGGCAACGCGCCACGGCGTCCCTTTGCCCTTGAACGGGTCGAGTATCGCAAGCCCCTCGACCTCGTCCTGAAGCTGGCGGGCGATGGCGCGATCTGAATCATCGTCGTTGACATCCGCCTGAATAAGAACGGCAACATCGCATCCTTTCGCCTTTAAATGCTCCATCGTTTCGGCAATGCGGGCGATGAATTCCGGCTGATCGACCGGGTACATGCGGTTGAAATTACGGATCGAGAAAACGACCGTATTTTCAGGCTCGATACCGGCATCCGCATAGGCGGCGCGGGCGGCGACCTCATCGCCATCCTTCGCGGTGAGGGCGAAAGCGGAATCGACCGAGAGCGTCACATCGACGCCAAGCTTGCCCAGTTTCTCGGCGCTGGCGACGTCGCGCACGGTGACGCTGGAAATACGCTTCAGGTGCCATGCCAGCAACCGCAGCGACAGGCCCGTGCAGGACGGCGGGATCGACTGGCCAAAGGACATTGTGCGCTTCGGTGTCCAGCGCATATGCGACAGCTTTTCGATGAACCGGCGGGTCAAGAGACGAGGGCGGCCATTGTTGAAGATATCGCCGCCCACCGAGATCAGGGTATCGATCCCGGCCTCAGCCTTGTCATTCCATACCGTGACGCGCGGCAGGCAGTTCTGACCGGACAGGCGCTGGAACGCCGCGAAGATGGCAGCATCACCGACATTATCGAGCGAGTAAAAATGCAGAAGACCGGCAAATGCGGGTCCATGTGTATCGCGCTCCACTTTGAAAGGCGTTGCATTCGTCCATTCGATCTTCCGGTTCCGAGCATTCATCCGTTGGTCCCCCGCAGTGTGTTTCGACTGGGGAGAAGATGACCGAGAATCTTGCTCTCAGTTTCTTGGGAATTTTCAGAATTGTGGCGAAAGATGCGAAGGAACGATGTACGGGTTCGTTCGTGTCAGGAATGTGCAACGCCTTGCAACAAACATGGGAACCGCCTCAACTAAATCACTGAGAGCGAGTTGCGTTTGACGTGAAACACGGAGCATCGGCAATCGCATACGTCTTGATGCGCATGACGATCCGATTGAAACGCAAATAGCCCTAGGCAACCAAATTATTCTCAGACTTATACCAGCGCAATTTGATGCTAACCGCTTTTAGGCGTCACCCTCGCGACTGCACCGTGCAACGGTCGTTCCGAGGGTCCATCTATCTGATTTCGCTGAGATATGGATCGTCGGAACAAGTCCGACGATGACGCTCTGCTCCGGGCGAAGACCCGGAGCCTCGCAGAACCGCGCTCCGCCTATCGGGGTTCCGGGTCTGCGCCCGGAACAGAACGGCCATTGATCACCGCCATCGGTATCAGGCCACCTCATCGGGATAGAACCGCGCCTGCCACGCCTCCAGCTTCGGCTCCATGACCCGAAAGTACAGCGGCGGCAACAGCGCCAGCACCACCATCCACGGATACCCGTGCGGCAATTGCGGTGCCTCGCTTTCGGGATAGCTTTGCAGCGTCGGAAACCGTTTGCGCGGCTTGTAATGGTGGTCCGAATGGCGCTGCAGGTTGATCAACAGCCAGTTCGACGCCTGATGCCCACTATTCCACGAATGATGTGGCTGGGTCTGCTCATAGCGCCCGTTCGCCTTCTTTCTTCGCAACAAGCCGTAATGCTCGATATAATCGACCAATTCCAACAACAGGATCGCCACCACCGCTTGCAACACGAGGATACCGACCCCCTGCCATCCCCCGATCAGCGCAGCCAGCGCGACGAAGCCGCCCGTCCATCCCGCATAGCGCCAGAACACATTGCGCGCCGACCACAGCGGCAGCCCGCGCTTGCTCAACTGCTCGCTTTGAATCCGCCATGCACTGCGAAAACTGTCCACCACCACGCGCGGTAGGAACCGATAGATCGTCTCCCCCCGCCGCGCGGTCGCCGGATCGTCCGGCGTCGCCACATGCAGGTGATGGCCGTAGATATGCTCGGTGCAGAAATGCCCGTAAAGTGTTGAACACATGAGAATTTCGGCAAGCGTGCGCTCGAACCGATTTTGCTGATGCATCAATTCATGGGCATAAGTGATGCCGATGCCGCCCGTGGCGATGCCCACCACGACCGCCATGACGGCAACCTCCCACCATGCCAGCGCATCGTACCGCGCGACGATCCAGACCAGCCCGAAGATCATCGCCAATTGTATCGGCACCCACAGCCAAGTCAGCAGGCGATGCCAGAACAGCGCCCCCTCCTCCGTATCGCTGTCCAGCCGCGCCTCGTTCAGCGTCATCACCGAATCCAGCGCCGGAATCGCCACGAAGGCATAGGCGGGCGCCAGCAACATCCACCCCCCACCACATATCGCCCCCAATGCCGCAAGGGGCAGGAACAGGAACGATATCGCAAAGGGCATCGCGTTCATAAACATGGGATCATGTCCTCTTAGACCACCGCGCGGATAACGATAATCGGCGCATAGACATGGATTTCGGCAAGACTATGCCGCTCCCCCTTTGCCCCGCGCCGTCATCACACACAGCAGCTCGAACATGATTGTCGCTCCGTTCAGCGCCGTCACGCCGCCCGTATCGAACGGCGGCGACACCTCGACCATATCGGCCCCGACGATATCCATCCCCGCCAGCGCCCGCACCATCCCCTGCGCCTCGCGCATCGTCAGGCCACCGGCCTCCGGCGTCCCCGTTCCGGGCGCAATTGCCGGGTCGAGGCTGTCGATATCGAAGCTAACATAGACCGGCCCCTCCCCGACAAAGCCCATCGCTTCCTCGATACAGGTCCGCCAGCCCTTCTCCTCGACCTCCTCGATCTGCATCACGCGCATTCCGCTGTCATAGCTGAACTTCCACATATCCTGCGAATGGACCGTGCCGCGAATACCGATCTGCGCCGTGCGCTTGGGGTCCAGCAGCCCCTCGTCCACCGCGATCTTGAAGGGCGCGCCATGATGAAACCGCGATCCCATATAGTCGTCGCCGGTATCGCAATGGGCATCGATATGAATCATTCCCACCGGCCCGTCCTTGGCGATGGCGCGCAGGATCGGCAGGCTGATCGAATGGTCCCCGCCACAGGTCAGCGGCCTGATACCCGCCCCATGCACCCGCTCGAAGAACGCCTGAATCTCACGATGCGCGCCTTCCAACTCATAGGGTTTGCGCACCCACGCATCACCGATATCCTTGACCGTACAGGCCGAGAACGGCGCGATCCCGGTCGCCTGATTCTCCCGCCGCATAAAGCTCGATTGATTGCGCACCTCGCGCGGGCCGTGCCGGGGACCGGGGCGATTGGTGACGCCCATATCATACGGCACACCGATCACGCCAATGTCTGGCGAATCGGTCTCGAAATTCTCGTCATAGGGAAGTCGGAAAAAACTGGCGAGGCCGGTATAGCGCGGCCTCTGCATCGGATCGTCATAATCGAGGGTTTCGGTATCCATCGAGTTGCGATCGTCTGTCATAGGATTTCCCGCTTACATGGGCGAGTCCAACAAAGGTGGCTCACCGTTTTCGACACGCGATACTAGAGCACGAACTTGTGGGTGCTTGGCAAGGTCTTCGGTGAACTGAACTCCCACTTCACGCCCCTTGGTCCAGCGCACGATCCCCGGTATCGGCTTGAAGTTATGCAGTTGCACTTCTAGCAGCGTCCGCTCCTTGACCAGCCCAAGACCGCGCAAAGCCCCGCAAATGCCGGAGGCGGAAATGTTGATACCAACGGCCCGCACGACTTGGCCATCGACCGTCATGTTGAACGGTTCGTAATAACCGAATCGAGCACTCGCCCGTCGACTGACGAATAACGTCGAAGCTTCTTTTTTCGCCTGCATCGCACATGCCCCCAGAAACTAAATGCGCCTGATTTCCGCGATAGTTGATAAACCAGATATCTTAATTGCCTCTAAAAGCTGCAACCGAGGGCGGAATGAACGCGGATTTCATCATCATAGGGGCCGGATCGGCGGGATGCGTACTGGCCAATCGCCTCAGCGCAGATGGAAAAACCCGTGTCTTACTGCTGGAGGCGGGGCCACGCGACCGCAACCCATGGCTCCACATCCCGCTCGGCTATGGCAAGCTGTTCGGCAATGCCCGCGTCAACTGGATGTACCGCACCGAACCGGAGGCCGAACTCGGCGGACGGCGCGTCTTTCAGCCACGGGGAAAGGTGCTGGGCGGGTCCAGCGCGATCAACGGGCTGGTCTACATGCGCGGGCAAGCGGCGGATTACGATGGCTGGCGGCAAAGGGGCAATCCCGGTTGGGGCTACGACGATGTTCTCCCCTATTTCCGCCGGGCCGAGGATAACGAGCGCGGGTCCGACACGTGGCGCGGCACCGGCGGTCCCCTCGCCGTCTCCGACAATCGCGACGGCTCGCATCCGCTGGTCGAGGCATTCATCGCCGCCTGCGAAACCCAAGGACTACCCCGCAACCCCGATTTCAACGGCGCATCACAGGAGGGGGCGGGCTACTTTCAGACCACCTCGCGCGGCGGCCTACGGTGCAGCGCCGCCACCGCCTATCTGCGCCCCGCCCGCCGCCGCCCGAATCTGCACATCGTCACCGGCGCACAGGCCACCCGCATCCTGTTCGACGGCCCCCGCGCCACCGGCATCGCCTACCGACAGCACGGACAGGACCGCGAGGCCCATGCCACGGCTGAGGTCATCCTCTGCAGCGGTGCCATCAACTCGCCGCAACTCCTTGAACTATCAGGTATCGGTGACGGTGACCGCTTGCACGATCTCGGCATCGAAACCCGCATCCACAGCCCACGGGTCGGCGAGAATCTTCAGGACCATTTCCAAGTCCGCCTCGTCATGCGCGCCCGCAACCCCGTCACCATCAACGACGCCTATCGCACCCTGCCGGGCCGCATCGGCATGGGCCTGCGCTATGCCGCCACAAGGCGCGGCCCCCTCAGCGTCAGCGCAGGCATCGCCGGGGCCTTCTTCCGCTCCCGCGAGGGATTGGAAACGCCCGACATTCAGGTCCATTTCGTCCCGTTCAGCACCGACGCGATGGGCGCGGCGTTGCACCCCTATTCCGGCTTCACCGCCTCGATCTGCCCGCTACGCCCCGAAAGCCGGGGCAGCGTGCACATCACCTCCCCCGACCCTTTTGCCGCCCCCGAAATCCGCGCAAACTACCTCTCGACCGAGGGCGACCGCCGCACGGTCATCGCCGCTCTCCACCGCCTGCGCGCCATCCTGTCGGCGGATGCCATGACCGCCGTTGCCGACCGCGAGATGATCCCCGGCGCACAGCATACCGGCGACGACGCGCTGCTTGCCTATGCCCGCGAAACCGGCGCAACCATCTACCACCCCAC
>CALJIU010000062.1 GCA_937974055.1 uncultured Neomegalonema sp.
ATGATCGAGCAGGTGAGCGACGATCCGGGCATCCATGGCGTTCGTCAGCGCATGTGGGTCGTGCGCCCGGCGGAGATCGTGCTGGCGACTGGCGCTCTCGAACAACCGCTGGCCTTCGGCAATAATGACCGCCCCGGCGTGATGCAGGCGGCGGCGGTGCGGACCTATATCCATCGCTATGCCGTCTCGCCCGGTAGGCGGGCGGTGGTCGCGACGACCAATGATGCGGGATACGAGACGGCGCGTGATCTGGCGGCGGTGGGGGTGCCGGTTACCTTGCTCGATGCGCGCGAAAGCGGGCCAGATGCGCCGGAGGGCGTCGCGATCATGCGCGGCATGGTGCCGGTGCGGACCAAGGGGAACTACACCGTCGAGGGCGTCGAAATCGGCAGGCTGGAAAGCGATGGCTATGCCAAGGCGCTCGATACGCTGCCCTGCGACCTGCTGGCGGTATCCGGCGGCTGGACGCCGGTGGTCCACTTGACCTCGCACCGGGGGCCAAAGCCGGTCTGGAACGAGGATATCCACGGCTTCCTCGCTGGCCCGACGAACGAGGCAATCCGCTGTGCGGGGGCGGCGGCGGGGGTCTATAACCACGAAGCCTGCATCGCATCGGGTGCCGCCGTAGCGATGGGACAGGCCGGTCCTGCGCCGCAGGCGGGGGCGTATCCGGCGCTGCCGCTCTATGAAATCAAGGGGCGCGAGAAGAAGTTCAAACGCTTCGTCGATCCACAGCATGACGTGACGGCGGATGATATCCGGCTGGCCGAACGCGAGGGCTTCGTCTCGATCGAGCATAGCAAACGCTACACAACGCTGGGCATGGCCACCGATCAGGGCAAGGTCGGCAATGTCATCGGCATCGCGATCATGGCCGATGCCTCCGGGCGGACCATTCAGGAAACGGGCACCACCACTTTCCGCCCCCCCTATTCGCCGATCAGCATCGGGGCGCTGGCCGGGCGTGGCACCTACATGCACTTTCGGCCCCTGCGCAAGACGCCGCTGCATGACTGGAACATGCGCAACGGCGCGGTGATGACCGATGCGGGGCTGTGGAAGCGGCCTTGGTACTTCCCGCGCGAGGGTGAGGGCGTCGATGAGGCGTATATCCGCGAGATGATCGCGGTCCGCTCGACCGTGGGCCTGTGCGATGTGTCGTCCTTGGGCAAGATCATGGTGCAGGGGCCGGATGCAGGGGATTTCCTCAATCGCGTCTACGTCAACGGCTTTGCCAAACTGCCGGTCGGCAAGGCGCGCTACGGCGTGATGTTGCGCGATGACGGGGTCGTCTATGATGACGGCACGGTCTGGCGCATGTCGGAAACCGATTTCCTGATGACCACCACGACCGCCAATGCCGCCGGAGTGATGGCGAAGTTGGAGGAATATCTTCAGACCCGCTGGCCCGATTTGCGGGTGCAGTTGACCTCCGTTTCCGATCAATGGGCCGGGGTTGCGGTGGCGGGTCCGAAATGCCGCGATGTGCTGGCGGCGGTGACGACGGATTGCGACCTGTCGAACGAGGCGTTTCCCTTCATGGGCGTGCGCGAGGGCAAGATTGCCGGGGCGGATGTCTGGATCGCACGGATCAGCTTTTCCGGCGAACGGGCCTTCGAGGTCTATGTCCGGGGCAGCAAGGCCGAAGCGGTCATGGATGCGCTGTGGGATGCGGCCAAACCCTTGGGCGGTGAACTCTACGGCACCGAGGCGCTGGGCGGATTGCGGATCGAGAAGGGGCATGTTGCCGGGTCCGAACTCGATGGTCGCAATTCATTGCAGGATATGGGGTTGGGCGGCATGGCGTCCTCCAAGAAAGCCTTTATCGGCAAGGCGTTGATGGTGCGGGAAGGGATGCAAGGCGATGACCGCTTGCAACTCGTCGGAATCGCGCCGGTAGATCACAGCAAGCGCCTCTATGCCGGGGCGTTGCTGGATAGTCGGACCGATATGATCGACCACGGGCTGGGCTTCGTCACGGCGGTGACCGATAGTCCTGAACTCGGCCATTGGGTCGGTTTGGCGATGCTGCGCGGGGGGGTGTCGGCGTGGGAGGGCAAGGAATTGACCTGTTACGATCCGGCGCGCGGTGGCAATTTGGCGGTGCGGGTGGCGTCACCTCACTTCATTGATCCCAAAGGGGAGCGGATGCATGGCTGATGGATCGAGCGTCGCCCACGGGGTGATCTACGCCCGCGAGGAGTGCGGTGCGTTTTGGCAGGTTTCGGCATGGCCCGCGACGGTCGCCGCCGTGGCCGAGCGATTGGCGGCTGCGGTCGGTACGGCGGCCCCCGGTCCCGGCGATATGGTGACGACCGGGGCGGGGCAGGTTGCCCGTATCGCGCCGCTTGCATGGTGGGTCATCGGGGCGGATGCGGGTGCGATGGACGCGCTGCGCGACCTGTCGCCCGAAGACGGGGCCGTGCTGGATATGACCGACAACCGCACGCGGTTCGTGATTTCCGGCCCTTATGCGCGGGATATGATGATGCGACTCGCGCCGCTGGATTTCCGCGACCGCGCCTTTCCGGCGGGCCGGATCGCCGCGACCGCCGCCCATCATATGAGCGTGCAGATCGTCCGGCGCGAGGATGCATGGGACGTCTATGTCACCTCGACATTCGCCGATGCCTTCGAGGAGGTGCTGGCGGAAACGGCGGCACAATGGGCCTGAGTGCTGGCATCCTGAAAAGTATATGATCTCAATGGCGGCGATCACTGACCGCTCTGTTCCGGGCGCAGACCCGGAACC
>CALJIU010000063.1 GCA_937974055.1 uncultured Neomegalonema sp.
TTCGCCCCACACCCTGCGCCATGCCTTTGCCACGCATTTGCTGGCGAATGGGGCCGATTTGCGGGTGATTCAGACGCTGTTGGGCCATTCGGATATCGCGACGACGGAAATCTACACCCATGTCGTCGATGACGATCTGGCCGATCTGGTGTTCGAGAAGCACCCGCTGGCGCGCAAGGGTCAGGACGGGGGGTAATATCCCAGCCGCCCTAAATGCTGACCGTTCTGGAAGTTATCCCTGCCCCGGACTTGATCCGGGGCCGGTTGCCGCAACGCGCTTTGTCCATACAGACCCCGGCGCGGGGGCCGGGGCTTGTTGCAAAAAGGGTCAGTATCAAGGGCGATTGGTATAATATCCCAGCCGTTCATCCCTTTCGATTGCCGCCGGATCGCGGTTAGCGGGGTCGCCGTAGCCGCCGCCGCCGGGGGTCTTCACTTCCACACGGTCGCCCGCTTTCAGCGGAATATCTTGCTCCTTCGATAGGTGTTCGGGGGTGTAGGCAGCGCCATCCCGCCAGACAGTCACCTCGTTCGGCGCGCCATCCGCGCCGCCCAGCGCCCCCTGCGGGCCAACGCGCCCGTGGTCCATGACGAAGGACGCGCGCGCCTCGCCCCGGCGCAGTTCCAACTCGTAATGCAGTCCAAAACCGCCGCGATGCGCGCCCTGCCCGCCCGATCCTTCGCGCAATGCATAGCGGCGATAGAGGACGGGGAATTGCTGCTCCATGATCTCAACGGGGGGCGCTTTCGAGATGCCGATGGTCGAACAGCCATTGGACAACCCGTCATGGTCCGCATTGCCGCCATAGCCGCCGCCCGAAAGCTGATACATGACGTAGCTGCGGCCCCGTTCGGGGTCGTATCCGCCCAAGCCGAAATTGCCCGACGTCCCCGCCGGAGCCGCTGTCACCCGGTCGGGCAAGGGCTGGACGAGGGCGGCAAAGACCGCTTCTGCGATGCGCTGGCTCACCTCCGCCGCGCAGCCGGAGACGGGGCGGGGGTAATGGGCGTCCAGAAAGGTGCCGGTCGGCGTGATGACGGTCAATGGCTCGAACGCGCCCGCGCTCATCGGTACGTCCGGGAAGATGTGGCGCATGGCGAGGTAAACCGAGGAAAGCGTGGTGGCCAGCACCGAATTCATCGGTCCCGCGCAGGGCGGGCTGGACCCGGCGAAATCGAAGGTGAGTTCGCCATGCGCCTTGGTCACGGCGAGGTTGATTTCCAACGGCTCGTTCACGACGCCATCGCTATCCACGATGGCCTGCGAGCGGTAGGTGCCGTCGGGGATATCGGTGATCCGGGCACGCATCTGCTGGGCCGCGCGTGTGCGCAACTCGGCGATGGCGGCGCGCACGGTGTCATCGCCATAGCGGTCGAGCAATTGGCCCAAGCGTTCCTCGCCCACGCGCAGGGCGCTGGCCTGCGCCTGCACGTCGCCGATGCGTTGCTCTGCCACGCGAATATTGGAACAGATAATGGCGTAGATTTCGCGGTCCATCTCGCCCCGCTTGAACAGCTTGACGGGGGGCAGGCGTAGCCCTTCCTGCTCGACGGCGGTGGCGCTGGCCGAAAAACCGCCGGGGACCGAACCGCCGATATCGGGCCAGTGGCCGGTATTGGACAGCCAGCAAAAGATGTCGCCATTGCGGTAGACGGGCTTTGCAAAGCGCACATCCATCAAATGCGTACCGCCGAGATACGGATCGTTGACGATGTAGATATCGTCGGGTTTGGGGGCGGCGGTCTCGCCCGATGCGATGCGCTCGATCAGGGTGCGGGTCGAGAACTGCATGGTGCCGACGAAGACCGGCAAGCCGCCTGCGCCTTGGGCGATCAACGCGCCGTCCTCCGCCGAATAGATACCGTCGGAACGGTCATTCGCTTCGGCAATGACGGGCGAGAAAGCCGCGCGCGAAAACGTCAGATCCATCTCGTCGCAGACCTGTTGCAGCCCCGCGCCGATGACGGAGAGGGTGATGGGGTCGATGGTCATGGTGAAACCTCCACGATCAAGTTGCCGTCGCGGTCCTGCGACACACGGTCGCCGGGGTCGATGACGATGGTGGTGTCCATCTGCTCGATGATAGCGGGGCCGGTGAAACTGGCATCGGCGGGCAGGCGCTCGCGGCGGTAGATGGGGGTGTCATGCCAGCCCGTATCGTACCAAGCGCGCCGGGTGCCGGTCTGCGCTTCGGCCAGCGTGGCGGCGCGGGCATCGGCGTCGATCAGGACGGACAGGTCGATCTCAGACCGCACACCGATGACGGAGGTGTTGAGATTCACGAGGCTGGCGCGAATTTCGGGCAGGCGCACGCGGAAACGGTCGAAATAGACCCGCTCGAAGGCGGCTTGCAGCGTCTCCCGGTCGAATGCGCCATCGGGCAGCGGCACGCGCAGCAGGTGGGTCTGGCCGACGAACTGCATGTCGGCGCTGCGAATGGTGTCGATGCGCGCCGTCTCGACGCTTTCCTTGTCGATCAGCGCCCTGCCCTCGCGCTGCTGTTCGGCGAGGATGGCATGGACCGCGCCCATATCCACGCTTGCAACCGGCTGGTTGAGGGTGCGCACAAAGTCATAGCGCAGGTCGGCGACGACGCAGCCCAGCGCGTTGGTGATGCCGGGGCGTCCGGGGATCAACACGCGCGGGATGCCCAGTTCCCTAGCGATGGCGACGGCGTGCAACGGGCCTGCGCCGCCAAAGGCAAACAGCGCAAAATCGCGGGGGTCGATGCCGAGGGACACCGACACCATCCGCGTCGCCCCGGCCATGCGGGCATTGGCGATGCGGATCACCGCCGCCGCCGCCTCATAAGCGTCAAGGCCAAGCGGTCCGCCGATCCTACGCTCGAATATCGCGGCGACGTCCTCCATCGAGACGGGATTATCGACCGAGAACAACGTGTCGGGGTTCAGCCGCCCCAGCAACAGATTGGCATCGGAGATCGTCGGCTCCTGCCCTCCCCGCCCGTAGCAGATGGGTCCGGGCATGGCCCCCGCCGATTCGGGGCCGACCTCCAGCAATCCGGCATCCGTCACCCGCGCGATGGATCCGCCCCCCGCACCGACCGTGCGCACATCCACCATCGGCAGGTGAATGGGCATGGCGTATTCCACCTCGATTTCAGAGGACACCGCCGGGGTCGCATCGCGGATCAGCGAGACATCGGTGGACGTGCCGCCCATGTCATAGGTGATCAGGTTCGGCTCACCCGCCCGTCGCCCCGTATAGGCCGCCGCCATGACGCCAGAGGCCGGGCCGGACATGACCGTCTTCGCCGCCTCGCGCCCAACGAAGCGCGACGACACCATCCCGCCGTTACCGTTCACGATCAGCAGGTCATTGGCATAGCCGCCGCGTTCCAGCTCACCCCGCAAGCGGTCGATATAACGGGTCAGAAGCGGCTGGACCGAGGCATTGACCGCCGCCGTCACCCCCCGCTCGAATTCGCGGCTTTCGGCCAGCAGTTCGTGGCCCGCCGTGACATTGGCGTTGGGCCAGACCTCACGGGCAATCTCGGCAGCGCGCAACTCATGGGCGGGATTGGCATAGGAATGCAGGAAATGGATGACGAGCGATTCGCAATCCGCCGCAATCAATGCCGCCAATGCCTCCCGCAACGCGCCCTCATCCAGCGGGGTCAGGACCGCACCGCTGGCATCCATGCGTTCGGGCACTTCAAGGCGCAGGTCGCGGGGGATGATGGGGCAGAACACCCCGGTCATGCCATAGGGTGCGGGGCGGGTGCGTCGGCCCAGTTCCAGCACATCACGAAATCCGTTCGTGGTGATGAGGCCCGTGCGGGCCAGTTTTCGCTCCAGCACGGCGTTCGTCGTTGTCGTGGTGCCGTGAACGATCAGATCGAGCGCGGCGAGGTCCGCTTCCGCCGCCGCCAAAGCCCCGATGACGCCGAAAGACTGGTTCTCGACCGTCGTCGGCACCTTGGCCAGACGAACCGACCGCGTGCGTGGTTCGACCAGAACGAGGTCGGTGAAGGTACCGCCCACATCGATTCCGGCGACGAACCCGCCCTGCTTCCCCTCACCCATGCGTTTTCCCGTTCTTCGTTCGATAGCATACGCCGGATACCTGCCCAAACGGAGCAGCATCGATGGAACGGTGTCCCGCAGCGTTACAGCGACGTCATTGTGGCTTGATGTTCGCCCCTGCACAAATGATATGAAGTCCTGAGACGACACAAGAGGACCGAGATGACCGATACCGCGACCGTTCAGGGCGAGACGACCGAATTCCCGATCCCCTCCGGCGTCTTCGCCGAAAAGGTGATCTCGGTGAAGCATTACACCGACCGCCTGTTCAAATTCCGCATGACCCGGCCCACCAGTTTCCGCTTCCGCTCCGGCGAATTCGTGATGATCGGGCTGCCCAATGCCGAGCGTCCGGTCTTTCGCGCCTATTCCATCGCCAGCCCGGCATGGGATGAGGAGTTGGAATTCTACTCGATCAAGGTCGAAGACGGGCCGCTGACCGAGCATCTGCAAAAGATCGAACCCGGCGACACCGTGCTGATGCGCAAGAAGCCGGTTGGGACGCTGGTGCATGACGCACTATTGGGTGGCGAGCGGTTGTATCTGTTCTCGACCGGCACCGGAATCGCGCCCTTTGCCTCGGTCATCCGTGATCCTGAGACGTATGAGCGGTTCGAGAAGGTCGTGCTGATCCACACCTGCCGCGATGCCGCCGAACTCGATTACGGGCGCGAATTGGTCGCCGCGACCAAGGACGACCCGTTGGTGGGCGAGGAAGCGACCGCGCAACTCGTGCATTATGCCAGCACCACCCGCGAAAACAGCGACCGCATGGGCCGCATCACGACGCTGATCGAGAACGGTCAAATCTTCGAGGAATTGGGCGTCCCGCCGCTGAACCCCGAAACGGACCGCGCAATGATCTGCGGCTCGATGGCGATGCTGAAAGACGTGAAGCAGATTCTCGAAGAAACGGGCTTTATCGAAGGATCGAACAGCAAACCGGGGCAATTCGTCGTCGAACGTGCCTTCGTAGACTGACAAAGCAGTGCTTTGCGCGGCGTCACCTTGACAAGAGGGGCTTGCACCCGCTTTATCCGGCGGCGCAATAGGGGCCGCGCATCCGGCCCGGTAAGGAAGATTCATGGCACGCTCCGAAACGGGGGAAGACAAGGAAACCATTGGCGAACTGGTCAAGACAGTCGTTTACGCGCTGTTGATCGCGCTCATTTTCCGCATCTTCTTTTTTCAGCCGTTCAGCATCCCCTCCAGCTCGATGAAATCGACGCTGCTAATCGGGGATTACCTGTTCGTGTCGAAATATTCTTATGGCTATTCGCGCCATTCGATACCGTTCAGCCCCCCCCTGTTCGACGGGCGCATCTGGTCGGCAGAGCCGGAGCGCGGAGACGTGATCGTCTTCAAGAACCGGCGCGACGGCAATAAGGACTACATCAAGCGCCTGATCGGCCTGCCGGGCGAGACGATTCAGGTCATCAACGGTGTCGTGCACATCAATGACGTGCCGGTGAAGATGCGCAGAATCGAAGATTTCGTTGAGCCGATAGAAATGGGTATGGGCCGCAGCCAAGTCTGTCTGGATCGCAAGGTCGTCGATGGCGAACGTATGTGCATCAAAGAACAGTTCGTCGAAACGCTGCCCAATGGCGTCGAACATCTTGTCGTGAATGCCGACAAGAACCGCACCGGAGTCGACAATACCGGCACTTATACCGTGCCCGAAGGCCACTATTTCTTCATGGGCGACAACCGCGATAATTCAGGCGATAGCCGCAGCCGCAAGGTCGGATTCGTGCCGTTCGAGGATCTGATCGGACGGGCAGAAATCATCTTCCTGTCCTCCGAGGGCAACCCGCTGACATTCTGGAAATGGCGCTTCGACCGTTTCCTCGATGTTATCCGCTAGAGGGCGAATGGCGCGCTGGCGCGAAGATCTGGACGCTTTGGAAACCGCGCTCGACCGGCGTTTCGAGAATCGCGATTTGCTGCGCGAGGCGGTGACCCACGCCAGTGCTAAATCCGCCACGTCCAACGAGCGGCTGGAATTTCTGGGCGACCGAGTGCTGGGCATCGTGATCGCCGAAACGCTGGTGGCCCGCTATCCGAAAGAGAGCGAGGGCCAGCTTGCCCCCCGGCTCAATGCCTTGGTCAGCCGCGAAACCTGCGCGCAAATCGCCACACGCCTCGGCATCGGTGACCATATGGTCATGGCCCGGTCGGAGGCGACCAGCGGCGGGCGAACCAAACCCGCGTTGCTGGCCAACGCGATGGAAGCCGTCATTGCGGCGGTCTACCTCGATGCGGGGTTGGAGGCGGCGCGCGGGTTCATCCTCGACCATTGGGCGCATCTGCTCAACGCACAGGGGACCGCACCGACCGACCCGAAAACCGCCCTACAGGAATGGGCGCAAGCGCGGGGGCAGAGCCTACCGGTCTACGAGGCCATAGGGCGCAGCGGACCGGACCATGCGCCGCTGTTCATCATCCGCGTAACCCTCGACGGCGGCCACAGCGCCGAGGCCGAAGCGCCCTCGAAACGCGCCGCCGAACGCGAAAGCGCACGCCGACTGCTCGATACACTGACGAGCAAGACGTGAGGGCGGCGTTTGCGGCATTGGCGCTAATCCTGCCCGGAATGGCGTCGGCGGCATCGCTGGACACCGAACGCTGCGCGGAAGAACTGACGGTCGAAACGCACCGCACGGCCTGTTCGCGCTACACGGACGATACCGGAAAAATTGCCTTCGACGTCGCCGTATTCAGCCCGACAGGCGGCAAGAGCAAAGGCCACGTCATCTACATCCCCGGCGGCCCTGGTGAGATTCCCACCCGCGACGGCCCCCCCGCCGACCTGTTCGCCTATCTGCGCGAGCACACCCTCATCGCCTTCGCGCCGCGCGGGGTGGAGGGATCGACCCCCCATATCCACTGCGATCTGGGCGACGGCATCTGGAACGAGGAATATTCCGCCGAGGAGGGCCTGACAGCCCTGCGAGCGTGCCGCGACAGATTGAGCGCCAAAGGCATCGACCCCGGCACCGTCACCTCGGCGGCCATCGCTAAGGATATCGACGCGCTGGTGCGGGTACTGGGCGTCGACCGCGCGGGGGTCTACGGTATCTCCTACGGCACCGAACCGGCCTTGCACCTGCTGGCCGATCCACCCGGCTGGCTGGATTTCGCGATCCTCGATTCGGTTTCCGTCCCCGGTATCTCCGGCATCATCGAAGAACGCGCCGCCCGCGAGCGTTTCCTCGCCACCCTCGACCGCCAATGCTTCGCCCAAAAAACCTGCGGCCCGCTCACACGCATGGGCAATACCGACCTGACGGAATGGGCGGCACAGTTCGATGCGGAACCGTTGGAGTTCAGCCTCTCTAAAGGCGATGTCTGGTCTTTTGACAGTACCGATATGCTCGATTTCCTCGGCACGCTCGGCACCTATGTCGAGGGGTTGCAGATGGCTACTGATCTGGTTGATCTGCTCGCCACCAGCCGCTTGCAGGCGCTGGGCTGGATACGCGCCGATTTGGAGGGCGCGGTGGCATTCAGCGACGAGGCCCTGCCCCTGATGCTGGAGGCGTATTCCGATACCTTTTCGCCGCAGGATTTCGACACCGTGGCCGCGCAGGGGCGCTATGCCACCGATATCGACGATTGGCGCGTCCAGTTGCAGTTTCAACAATTCTGGCGCGGCGACCGCCCCGGCGAGGCCGCTTTCATCCCCGAAACAGCCGCACCAACCCCCACCGTCCGCACGCTGATCTTATCGGGCGGCATCGACCCCGCAACACCGCAGGAATGGGCGGCAAGGCTCGACCATCGCTTCACGGGCCTGACGCGCTATGTCTTCCCGGTACTGGGCCACGCCGTCAGCCTCGGCAATCCCGGATGGGTCGAGGACGAGACGGTGTCGGACCAGATGCTCTGCGCCAATGCCGCCGTGCGCGCGTTTCTCGACCCAACCATGCGGGTGAATGCCCATTGCAGACGATACAAGACAGGAAATAACGGATGACCGATACCCGCGCGGGCTTCGTTGCCCTGATAGGCGAGCCGAATGCCGGCAAATCCACCATGCTCAACGCCCTCGTCGGGGCCAAGCTATCCATCGTCACGCATAAAGTGCAGACGACGCGCGGGCGCATTCGCGGCGTGCTGAACGTCGAGCAGGATCAGATCGTCTTCGTCGATACCCCCGGCCTCTTCGCGCCAAAGCGGCGGCTGGACCGGGCGATGGTATCGGCGGCATGGGCCGGGGCGGGGGAATCCGATGCGGTACTGCTGCTGATCGAGGCGAATAAGGGTCTGACCGACGGCGTCAAACGCATCATCGAGCAATTGAAAGAGCAGGTATCCCCCAACAAGAAAATCGCCATTGCGATCAACAAGATCGACAAGGTCCGCTACGACCGCCTGCTGACCCTGACCACCGAGATCACCGAACTGCACGAATTCGAGCGCGTCTTCTACGTCTCCGCCACGCGGGAGGATGGGCTGGATGACATGGTCGACTGGCTGCGCGGCGTCCTGCCTGCGGGGCCGTGGCTCTACCCGGAGGACCAGTTGGGGGATTCGTCGCTGCGGTCCATCGCCGCCGAACTGACGCGCGAAAAGCTGATGCTGCGGCTGCATCAGGAATTGCCGTATCAACTGACGGTCGGCACGGATGCGTGGGACGACAAGAAAGACGGCTCATGCCGGATCGAGCAGGTCATCTACATCGCCAAAGAAGGCCACCGCCCCATCGTACTCGGCAAGGGCGGCCAGACCCTCAAGGCCGTAGGCCAAGCCGCCCGCGAAGAACTCGCCGACATGCTCGGCCACCCCGTCCACCTGTTCCTGCGC
>CALJIU010000064.1 GCA_937974055.1 uncultured Neomegalonema sp.
GGTGCCTATGTCAACATCACCCCTCGCCTCGATATGGAGCAGTCGAACAACGTCCATCTCTACAAGGCGATGCAGCACCTTCAGGACCGTCAGCGCCTGCTGAAAGGCGTTCTCAAGGGCCAAGGCACGCTCGGCAACGACCAGCCGATCAACGCCGCCTATTTCGACCATTGCCCCGATATCCCGCAGCGCGAACTCGACCCCGAAAAGGCGAAATTCCACTTCGAGAAATCGGGCATCGGCAACACCGCGATCCCGGTCGTCTGCGCCGAAGTCGCCCCCGGCGCGGTCGAGCAGTGCCTCTTCATGCAGCGTGAAGGCAAGAAGATCGGCATGAACTTCGACGTCAAGAAGGTCACGACCGACGGCTATTGGGGTTCCGTCTGGCTGAAAGAGCCGATCTGCGTGGCCTCGTGGAACATGCGCCCAACAGCCAACATTATGATGACGCTGGCCTTCAAGGGCGATGCGGACTGGAACGAGACTCGCTGGAAGAACGACAAGTTCGACCAACTCCTCGTCGATGTGCGCGGCGAAACCGATGCCGACCAGCGGGCGCAGAAATACTGCGACCTCCAGACCATGATCCACGAGGAGAATGGCATGTCGGTTCCGGTTCACCGCAACTACATCGACGCCGCCGCCTCCCATGTGAAGGGCCGGACCGAAGTACCGCTCAACAACTTCGGCGGTGCCGAAGCACCCGTCACCCTCTGGCGCGACGATACCTGATCGATCATCCGACCGCCCCGCCCCTCACCGGGCGGGGCGTACCCCGTGATCGACAGCGCCAAGGGGCAACGACGCCATGACATCCCTGATTCTCAAACGCCTCGGCATCGGCCTAATCACCGTATTGGCCGTCTCCCTCATCATCTTCTTCGGGACCAAGATCCTGCCCGGCGATGCCGCGCAAATCCGCATGGGTCAGCAAGCGACCCCCGAAAACGTCGCCGCCCTGCGCGAACGCCTCGGCCTCGATAAATCCTACATGATGCAATACCTGACATGGCTCGGCGACTTCCTGCGCGGCGATCTCGGCATTTCCCTGTCCAGCGACGTTCCGATCACCAATCTGATAAGCGACCGCTACCAGAACACCCTGTTCGTCAGCCTGCTCACCGCGATGATCGGCGTTCCGATCTCCCTCGCGCTGGGCATCATGGCCGCGATGTTCCCCGGCAGCCTCTACGACCGCGTCCTCACCTTCGTCTCCGTCACGCTTGTGGCCGCCCCCGAATTCTTCACCGCCACCCTGCTCGTCCTCCTCTTCGTCTTCGCCTTGGGCATCGGCAACGCCGTCGTCGTGGGCAGCACCGAGGGGAAAGGCTTCTTCGAGCTTATCGCCCATTTCGCCCTGCCCATCGCGACTCTCAGCTTCGTCATCGCCTCACAGCTCATCCGCATGAGCCGCGCCGCCGTGCTGAATGTCATGGGGTCGCCCTATATCGAAATGGCGATCCTCAAGGGCGTGCCGCGCAAGCGCATCATCTTCCGCCACGCCCTGCTGAACGCCATCGGACCCATCGTCAACGTCGTCGCCCTGAACCTCGCCTATCTCGTCACCGGCGTGATCGTGGTGGAGGTCTATTTCGGTTATTCCGGCCTCGCCACCCTGATCGTACAGGGCGTGCAGACCCGTGACTTCGTTCTGATTCAGGGGCTCGGCATGATCTTCTGCCTGACCTACGTGATCCTGATGCTGATCGCCGATATCGCGGCCTATGCGTCCAACCCGCGCCTGAGGCACCCCAAATGAGCAGCACCCTCGACACCCCCGTCGGCGCGCATCCCGACCTGATCGGCGGCCTACCCGATGGCGACAGGACCGACCATTACGTCGCCCCCTTCAACGATGATGTCAGCTTCGACGAACTCCCCGACGCCCCACCAAAGAGCAAGTTTCGCCTGTCCATCACCGGCAAGATCGGCGCGTTCTTCGTGATCTTCTGGCTGATCGTCGCCGTCTTCGGCCCCCTGATCGCCCCCTATGGCGAGAACGACCTGCCCTTTCCCGATGCCTATAGCGAGTTTCAGGTGCCCCAGCCCGGCGCATGGCTCGGCACCGATGTGCAAGACCGCGATATCCTCTCGCGCATCATCTACGGCGCGGGCCGCACGATCGGCATTTCCGTCGCCGCCACCGTCCTCGCCTATTTCGTCGGCGTCGTCCTCGGCATCGGTGCCGCCGTCTCCAGCCCCAAGGTCGACATGGTGATGAGCCGCATCAACGATGCTTTCCTCAGCCTCCCGACCATCATGCTCGGCCTCGTCGTGGTGGCGGCGGTCGGCTCCTCGATTCCGGTGCTGATCCTCACCGCCGGATTCATCTACGCAAGCGTCGTCTTCCGCCTCGCCCGCGCCATCGGCATGGAGATCATGGTCATGGATTTCGTCGAGGCCGCAAAGGCACGCGGCGAAGGTCGATGGTGGATCATCACCCGCGAGATATGGCCCAACGCCGCCATGCCCCTCATCACCGATTTCGGCCTGCGCCTGATCTACGTGATCCTCTTCATCTCCAGCCTCAGCTTCCTCGGCCTCGGCGTACAGCCCCCGCAGGCGGATTGGGGGTCGATGGTTCGCGACAACCTCGGCGCGCTGCAATACGGCGAATCCATCATACCCGTCATCGCCCCCGCATTGGCCATCGCCACGCTGACGGTCGCCATCAACCTCGTCGTGGACGACGTGTCGGCCCAGTCGGGCGGCAAGCTCTCGAACAGGCTCTGACGCATGGCACAGCAAACCGACCGCACCGGCGATGATATCGTCTTCGAGGCCCGCGACCTGCGCATCAGCGCCGTGCGCGAGGACGGCAGCGAGTTGCCCATCGTCAAAGGCGTCAACTTCAAGGTCCGGCGCGGCGAAGTCGTCGCCCTGATCGGCGAATCCGGCTCCGGCAAGACCACCATCTCGCTCTCGGCGCTCGGCTACTGCAAACCGGGCCTGCAATTCACCGGCGGCGAGGCCATCCTCCTCGGCGAGAACCTGACGACAAAGACCACCGACGAACTGCGCCCCTCGCGCGGCATCAACGTCGCCTACCTCGCCCAAAGCGCGGCGGCGACCTTCAACCCCTCGATCCGCATCAACGAGCAGGTCACCGAATCCCCCGTCCTGCACGGCACCAAAACCCAAGCCGAAGCCAACGAAAAAGCCCTCGCCCTCTACCACGCCCTCGAACTGCCCAACCCCGAAACCATCGGCGACCGCTACCCGCATCAGGTGTCGGGCGGACAGCTTCAGCGCCTCATGGCCGCGATGGCGCTCTGCGGTGATCCCGACCTCTTGGTCCTCGACGAACCCACCACCGCCCTCGACGTGACCACTCAGATCGAGGTGCTGAAAGCCTTCAAGAAAGTCATCAAGGAGGAGGGCGCGGCGGCCATCTACGTCACCCACGATCTGTCGGTCGTGGCCCAAATCGCCGACCACATCGTCGTGCTCTATAGCGGCGAGGTCGAGGAGGCCGGTCCCACCGACATCATCATCAACCGCCCCCAGCACCCCTACACCAAGCGCCTCATGGCCGCGATCAAACCCTTGCCGGAGGCCGGACAGGGCGAGGTCAGCAGCGACGAACACCTGCGCGACGACGCCGCTCTGGCCGCCGTTGGCATCGACGCGGGCTATGGCGGCATCGGCCCCAACGGCGAGGCGGCAATCCCGGTCCTCCGCGATATCAACGTCGCCATCGAACGCGGCAAGACCGTCGGCATCATCGGCGAATCCGGCTGCGGCAAGTCCACCCTCGCCCGCGTCTTCGCGGGCCTACTGCCCCAAACCGACGGCAAGATCCTCCTCCACGGCGACGCCCTGCCCCCCGCCGTGGCCGACCGCTCGCGCGATCAGTTGCAAAAGGTACAATTCGTCTACCAAATGGCCGATACGGCCCTAAACCCGCGCCAGCGCATCCGCGACATCATCGGTCGCCCCCTAGAATTCTACATGGGTCTGCGCGGCAAGGCCAAACGCGAGCGGATCGAAGCCCTGCTGGAGATGGTCGAACTCCCCGTACAATTCGCGGACCGTTATCCGCATGAGCTATCGGGCGGCCAGAAGCAGCGCATCAACCTCGCCCGCGCCCTCGCCGCCGAACCGGAAATCGTCCTCTGCGACGAGGTGACATCCGCCCTCGACACCATCGTCGGCGCAAACGTCATCGACCTGCTGACCCGCCTGCGACGCGAAACCGGCGTATCCTTCGTCTTCATCAGCCATGACCTGTCGACCGTCTCGTCCTTCGCCGACGAGATCGTCGTCCTCTATGCGGGCCGCGTGGCCGAGCAAGGCAGCACCGACAGCGTGCTATCGCCGCCCTACCACCCCTACACCAAACTGCTGATTTCCTCGGTCCCCGAAACCCGTATCGGCTGGCTGGAGGAGGCAACCCAAACCCGCGAGGCCCGCAGCGGCATCTCCGGCACGGTGCAACTGACCGCGAAGGGCTGCCCCTTCTTCGAACGCTGCCCCCTCGCCATTCCCGGCACCTGCGAAGAAATCGACCCGCCAAGACGCCGCGACGATGCCGGTCACATCATCGAATGTCACCGCGAATTGTCTGAATTGGGATAG